>JAUNUZ010000020.1:0-3533 GCA_030537915.1 Micrococcales bacterium | reverse complement strand
CGGGCTTGACGTTCGCGATCCACCACTCGGGCGAGCCCTTACCGGAGCCCATGCGGGTTTCGGCCGGCTTCTTGGTGAGCGGACGATCCGGAAAGATGTTGATCCACACCTTGCCGCCACGCTTGATGTAGCGCGTCATCGCGATACGCGCCGACTCGATCTGGCGGTTAGTGACGTAGGCCGGCTCGAGAGCTTGGATGCCATAGTCGCCGAACGAGATCGCGGTGCCGCCCTTGGCTGCTCCGGAACGATTCGGGTGGTGCTGCTTGCGGTGCTTGACCCTACGGGGAATCAACATCAGGACTGCCCTCCCTCGCCGGCGGTGGCGGTGGCCACGGAGCCTGCTGCGGCGGGGGCACCCGCGCCTTCACCGGTGGCGGACGTAGGAGCGCCCTCACGCCGTGCGGGTCGGTCACCGGCGGGACGGCGTCCACCGCGATTCGGGCGGTCGCCGCGGTCGCTTCGGTCAGCGCGCGGACCGCGGGCGGGACGACCCGGCGCTGCAGCCTGCTGGGCCGCGAGTTCCTTGGCGGTCATGTCGCCCTTGTAGATCCAGACCTTGACCCCGATACGTCCGAAGGTCGTGCGGGCCTCGTAGAAGCCGTAGTCGATCTGCGCACGCAGGGTGTGCAGGGGGACGCGGCCCTCGCGGTAGAACTCCGAACGGGACATCTCCGCGCCGCCAAGGCGTCCGGAGCACTGCACGCGGATGCCCTTGGCGCCCGCCCGCAGCGAGGACTGCATGCCCTTGCGCATGGCGCGACGGAAGGACACCCGGGCCGAGAGCTGCTCGGCAATGCCCTGGGCGACGAGCTGCGCATCGAGCTCGGGGTTCTTGACCTCGAGGATGTTCAGCTGCACCTGCTTACCCGTGAGCTTCTCGAGCTCGCCACGGATGCGGTCCGCCTCGGCGCCGCGGCGACCGATGACGATGCCCGGACGCGCCGTGTGGATGTCCACGCGGACGCGGTCACGGGTGCGTTCGATCTCGACGCGGCTGATGCCCGCGCGCTCCATGCCGGTAGACATGAGCTTACGGATCGCCACGTCCTCCTTGACATAGTCGCGGTAGCGCTGACCGTCCTTGGTGCTGTCGGCGAACCAACGGCTCTTGTGTTCGGTCGTGATGCCCAGGCGGAAGCCGTTGGGGTTGACCTTCTGGCCCATTAGCGGGCACCTCCCTGCGTGGTGGCCTTGGCATTCTGCCGCTGGCTCACGTGAACCGTGATGTGGCTGGTGCGCTTGAGGATCTTGAACGCGCGACCCTGAGCCCGCGGCTGGAACCGCTTCATGGTGGGCCCCTCGTCGACGGTCGCCGTGCTCACGACGAGCTCGCGCTCGTCGAACGGCAGGCTGTGCTTGTCGGCGTAGACCCGAGCGTTGGCGATGGCGCTCGCCAGGACCTTACGGACCGGGTCCGATGCGGACTGCGGGGCGAACTGCAGGATCGCCAGAGCTTCGACCGCCTGCTTGCCACGGACGAGGTCGATGACGCGTCGGGCCTTCATCGGGGTGACGCGCACGTGCCGGGCCACTGCCTTGGCGGCGACGTTGTTGTTGTCGCTCTCGAGAGTTGTCTGAGTGACCATCAGCGACGACGTCCCTTCTTGTCGTCCTTCACGTGACCCCTGAACGTGCGGGTCTGCGCGAACTCACCGAGCTTGTGGCCGACCATCGACTCGGTGATGAACACCGGGACGTGCTTGCGACCGTCGTGCACGGCAAAAGTGTGGCCGAGGAAGTCCGGCGCGATGACCGATCGACGCGACCAGGTCTTGATGACGTTCTTGGAACCCGTCTCATTGGCGACGTCGACCTTCTTTTGAAGGTGTCCGTCGATGAAGGGGCCCTTCTTCAGGCTACGAGGCATGACTTAGCGCTTCTTTCCAGTACGACGGCGACGCACGATGAGCTTGTCGCTCTCCTTGTTGGGACGACGCGTGCGGCCCTCCGGCTGGCCCCATGGGCTGACCGGGTCACGACCACCGGACGTACGACCCTCACCACCACCGTGTGGGTGGTCGACGGGGTTCATGACGACACCGCGGACGGTCGGGCGCTTGCCCTTCCAGCGCATGCGGCCGGCCTTGCCCCAGTTGATGTTGCTCTGCTCGGCGTTGCCGACCTCACCGACCGTCGCGCGACAGCGGACGTCGACGTTGCGGATCTCGCCGGAGGGCATACGCAGTTGGGCGTATGGCCCGTCCTTCGCCACGAGCTGGACGCGCGCACCGGCGGACCGGGCGATCTTGGCGCCGCCACCGGGGCGCAGCTCGATGGCGTGGATGACCGTACCCACGGGGATATTGCGCATCGGCAGGCTGTTGCCCGCCTTGATGTCGGCGCTGGCGCCGTTCTCGATGGCGTCACCCTGCTTGAGGCGGTTCGGCGCCAAGATGTAGCGCTTTTCGCCGTCCGCGTAGTGCAGCAGCGCGATACGCGCCGTGCGGTTGGGGTCGTACTCGATGTGTGCAACCTTGGCCGGGATGCCGTCCTTGTCGTGACGGCGGAAGTCGATCACGCGGTAGGCACGCTTGTGCCCCCCACCGATGTGACGGGTCGTGATTCGACCGCTCGCGTTGCGACCACCTGTCTTGCTCAGCGGACGAACGAGCGACTTCTCCGGCGTGGAGCGCGTCACCTCGACGAAGTCAGCGACAGACGAGCCACGGCGACCGGGGGTCGTCGGCTTGTACTTGCGGATACCCATTGCTTAAGTCCTCGGTTCCCTATTCTCGGACGTCTTTGCTCCCCGGCCTCAGGCCGAGGCCCCAAAGATGTCGATCGAGCCTTCCTTGAGGGTGACGATGGCTCGCTTGGTGTCCTTACGCTTGCCGATACCGAAGCGCGTCCGGCGCGTCTTGCCCTGACGATTAAGGGTGTTGACGGAGGCGACCTGGACGCCGAAGACATTCTCGACAGCGATCTTGATCTCGGTCTTATTCGCCCGCGGGTCGACAAGGAAGGTGTACTTACCCTCGTCGAGCAGGCTGTAGGACTTCTCCGATACCACCGGCGCGACCAGGATGTCGCGAGGGTTCTTGTTGGCGATCACTTCGCGGCCTCTCCAGTGGCGACGCGACCGTCGATGAAGGTGCGCAGTGCACCCTCGGTGAAGACGATGTCGTCGGCGCACAGCACGTCGTAGGTGTTGAGCTGGTCCGCCCACAGCAGATGCACGTTGGGCAGGTTCCGCAGCGACAGCGCTCCGTGCGTGTCATCCCGCTCGATCACGACGAGCAAATTCCGGCGCTCCGACACGCCCGAGAGCAGAATGCGAGCCTGCCTGGTCGACGGTGCGTCGCCCTCTACCAGGGCGCTCAGCGCATGGATCCGACCGTGGCGAGCCCGATCCGAGAGGGCCCCGCGCAGGGCGGCAGCCTTCATCTTCTTGGGGGTCCGCTGGCTGTAGTCGCGCGGGTGCGGGCCGTGCACGACGCCACCGCCGGCGAACTGTGGGGCGCGGGTCGAGCCCTGCCGGGCGCGACCGGTGCCCTTCTGGCGATAGGGCTTGCGACCACCGCCGCGCACCT
>JAUNUZ010000477.1 GCA_030537915.1 Micrococcales bacterium | reverse complement strand
CCCGCAACGGACGCCGCCGCGTCCCAGTCACGGACGCCGCGGACACGCTCGCCGAACGCCGCCGCCACAGCGCGATGCCGATCCGCCGGAGACTCAGGCAACATCGAGTGCTCCGTGCCCCAAGAGGGCGTCGAGTTTTAGGTCCGCGAACCGGAGCGTCTCCAGGCACACCCCCTGAGGCATCCACGCAGTCGACGCGCGTCGTGACGTCGGCCGGCGCGACCCAGCGCGCATAGAGCTCGGGGTCGGTGTGGGCCGGGAAGAGTAGCGCCCCATCACCGGCTCGCCCCCGGGAGACCTCCTCCGGGGGCGAGCGGCTCCAGCGCGCGTCAAGACGTGACCGCCACCTGCCCGCGATCCTTCCACTCCGGGCCGCCGCCGACCTTGGGCCTGACGTCGAAGTCGAAGATCTCGGTCGGCAAGAAGACCGAGCAGCAGGCGTTGGGGATGTCGACGACGCCGCCGATCCGGCCCTCGATCGGTGAGGTGCCGAGGATGAGGTAGGACTGCTCGCCGGTGTAGCCCCATTTCGCGAGGTGTTCGATCGCATTCAGGCACGCGTTGCGATAGGCCTGCGTCGCATCCATATAGAGATTGGTGTCGTCGCGGTGGTCGACCGAGATGCCGATGAAGGTCAGCCATTCGGAGTAGAGCGGCTCGACGCGACCGGGCATGAAGACGGGGTTGTTGTGGATGCCGTAGGTGTCCATGCCGCCCTTGATGAGCTCCACGTGCATGTCGATGTAGCCGCCCATCTCGATGGCGCCGCAGAAGTTGATCTCGCCGTCGCCCTGGCTGAAGTGCAGATCGCCGCCTGAGAGCAGGGCGCCGTCCACGAAGACGGGGTAGAAGATGCGGCTCCCGCGCGTGAAGTTCTTGATGTCGTGGTTGCCCCCGTTCTCGCGCGCCGGCACTGTGCGAGCGCCCTCTTCGGCGATCTTGCGCAAACAGGTCACCGTCGGCCGTTCCGCCCAGGGTGCCCTCGACGAGCGGCGGCAGGGCGAGTGGCGGGACGCGCTCAGGGTCGGTCGCGATGGGGGCGCGCTCGCGGTCGTTCCAGCTCTGCAGCAGCTTCGGCGAGGGTGCGGTTCCGAACAGCCCAGGGTGCGTGATGCCGTTGTACCGCACACCGGGCACATGCCGGCTCGTGCACGACTGGCCCTGGAAATCCCAGACGGCCTTGTAGGCGTCCGGGTAGTCATCGGTCAGGAAGCCTCCGCCGTTGACCTTGGCGAAGATGCGAATGAGCAGGCGGTGGACGAGGTGCCGCAGCGAGATCTACCTGGCCCGGGCCGACGGGCTCGACTTCGACGTCCTGCAACAGCTCGACACCCGCCAGCGCTAGCGGCCGGCGGTGCTCTCGCTTTCGTCGGGGTCGCCGTCCCACACGACACCGCCCGGCCCCAGCCGAGCACCTGCGCTGGGCTCATGGGGCAGCAGGCGGCCGTCGTGCATGAGGTCCAATACTGGCAGCCCGCCCTCGAGCTCGGTGACATCGGCGATGAGGCGGCGGTGGCAGCGCCACCAGACGGCCTCGGAGCACATCACGGCCGTCCTCGTGGACCGGGCCAGTTCCCAGAGGTCCTGAGCCCCAGCACGGAATTGCGGCGATCTGGTCCAGGCGGCGTAGGCGCGGAAGGCCTTGACCCGCCACCAGGTGTCCGGACTGGCCTCATCTTGCGCCTTGGTCAGCGACCGTCGCCCGCCGAGCCGCTCGTCCCAGCGGTAGGCGATGCCCACCTGGGTGAGCAGATCGGGGATCGCACCGCGCGCGGCGGCCGGGTTGGCGCGGCTCCCCGGGAAGCGCCGGACGTCGACGACCGCCTCGACCCCGGCTCCGGCCAGCAACTCCCCCAGCTCGGCGCGCTCGAGCCGGCCGTGCCCGAAGGTCAACATCTGCTCGATGTC
>JAUNUZ010000476.1 GCA_030537915.1 Micrococcales bacterium | reverse complement strand
AACCCCGGACCTTCTCATTGCGAACGAGACGCGCTACCAACTGCGCCACAGCCCCAGATGCGAGCATCACTGTAGCAAATCGGCGGCTGTGCTCAGAATCGCGTCTGCCCAGCCCAATCGATGCTCAGCACCCCGTCGGATACACCGCCGAGCGCCCTGCGGCGACCCGTAGTGGCGACGTGCCCGTGGTCGCCACGACCGGATGTAACCAGCGGGGAGCGTCAGGCGCTCACGACGCGCGGCTGCTGGCGCCGCTCGTCCCACGCGATGTCGTCCTCGTCGATCTCGATCGGCACAGGCACATCTCGCGGGGGCGGCATCGGGCGCTCGGCGCGCGCCTTGAGCGTGTAGGTGGGCGGCGGCACCGGGGTCGGCGACCATTCCCGGTCCGCCAGCAGCGGGTCGGCCAGGCGGCCGGCACTGAGTGCGAGATGCGCCTGTGCGGCGACCTCGAAGGGGTCCGGGCGCCTGGTCGCGACCTCGGCTCCGCTGCGCTGCGCGCCCGCGATCCGTGAGCCGGCAGAGTCGGGGCGCCCGCGACCGGGGCCACCGGCACCGACGAGCTGCTGCTCATGCACCGGTGCGGAGCGGGCGACCAGCTCTTGGGCCACCGGCATCACCGGGGCGCTCGGCCGGGCCTGACGCGCCACCTCGAGGGCCTCGGCCTGCTCGCGCTCACGCTGCCGCCCCATCGCCACCGCTTCGCGACGGCGCTGCGCGGACAGGGCTCGCGCCGCGGCGCGCAGCCAAAAGGCGACCGCCACGAGGACCCCGACGGGCGCGCTGACCGCCCAGGCGGGCACTGACCCGGCGATGGCCAGAAGCGCCACGACGACCATCCCCACGATGGCCGCGAGCAGTGCGAACCCGCGCAGTCGTCGAGCGGCACGGCTGCCGACCATCGGCCGCCGCAGTCGCATCGGCCAGCCGCGCCCGGCGGGATCGTCGGCGAAGAAGTCGGGCGTCCTCGACGGCGGGTCCGCGGTGGAGCCGCTCGCGTCGACGGAGTCCGGCCTGGCGGAGAGTACCGAAGCCCGCACGATCGGCTCGACACCGGTAGCGCCGATGAAAACCTGTTGCGGGGTCGCCTTGGCCACGAGGGGCCGCTGGCGCGCCTTACTTACTGACGAGACACGAACAGTCGACTCAGCCGGCGGGTCGAGACGAACCGCGCGCCGCTGCAGCACTCGCATCTGGGCCGAGAAGCGGTCGACGGACCGGGCCGTCGCCAGGTGCTCGCGACGGCGAGTGACATGGACGACCAGATAGGACGCCCAGATGATGACGACGGCTACGAAGATCAGGCTGCTGGGCGACACGAGACCTACCGTATGAGCCCGCGCCGCCCGCATCCGGCAGGCTGGCGGTGTGTCGCTCGCATTGACTTACACGCCTGTAACTCCCGCCCGGTCTCCGGACATCCAGCCAGCTCAGATCCCCTTCGGGGCGTCAGGACGGGCAGCTGGAGGACCCGCGGGAAAGATCCCTAAGGGGCCGGGACCGGAAGTCCTCCCGGCCGCTGTCCGTGCCGCCAGCGCTTGACGAGGGAGACCCCCGCGAGGTCCTCGGACGTCAGCGCATAGGTCCGGTGGTCCCGCCACGCACCGTCGATGTGTAGATAGCCGACGCGCAGTCCCTCGCAGCGGAAGCCGAGTTTGTCGACGACCCGCAGGCTCGCGAGGTTCTCGGGTCGGATGTTCACCTCGACGCGGTGCAGACCGAGGCCGTAGATCGCGTGGTCGACGAGGCCCGCCAAACACAGCGGCGCGATGCCGCGGCCCGCCATGTGCCGCGCTACCCAGTAGCCGGCGGCGCCCCCGCGCAGCGCCCCCCAGCCGATGCCGAAGAGGTGCATCTGGCCGGCAAGACGCCCGTCCACCTCGATGACAAAGGGCTGCATGCGCCCCT
>JAUNUZ010000019.1:13381-13642 GCA_030537915.1 Micrococcales bacterium | reverse complement strand
CGGCCACGCGCCCTTCCTGCGCCGGCTCGCCGCCCAGGGACACCGCCTCACCTGCGGCTTCCCGTCGACGACCGCGACGAGCATGGGCACCTTCGGCACCGGTCTGCCCCCTGGCGCGCATGGTCTCGTCGGTTACGAGGTTTTGGACCCCCCGAGGGATCTCACGTTCAACGAGCTGAGTTGGGAGAACGGCCCCGATCCGCGGCTCTGGCAGCCGGCCACCACCGTCTTCGAGCGGGCTGTCGCGGCCGGGGTCTCCGT
>JAUNUZ010000019.1:8408-13364 GCA_030537915.1 Micrococcales bacterium | reverse complement strand
ATGGTCGGACCCAATCACTTCGAGGGGTCCGGCCTGACGACCGCGGCCCTGCGCGGCGCAGGCTTCCGGGGAGCCCGCGACCTGCGGGCGCGGGTCGAGGCCACGCTGGATGCGCTGCGCGCAGCCCCCCGCGCCCTCGTCTACCTCTACTGGGGCGATCTCGACAAGGTCGGTCACGTCCACGGCTGTGAATCCTGGCAGTGGGGTGACGAACTCGAGGCGACCGACCGCGCGCTGCGTGAGCTGGCTGCGCGACTGCCCAAGGGCACCGCGATGTACGTCACCGCTGACCACGGGATGGTCGACGTGCCGCATGCTGACCGCCTCGACGTCGCACACGAGCCAGTCCTGGCTGCCGGAGTCAGACATGTGGCCGGTGAGGCCCGCACGCCGCAACTCTTCTGCGTCCCAGGAGCGGTCGACGATGTCGTCGCGGCTTGGCGCGAGACCCTCGGCGATCGAGCCTGGGTGAAGCGCCGAGCCGAGGTCGAGCAACTGAACTGGTTCGGACCGGTCAACGAGCGGGTCAGACCCCGGATCGGGGAGATTGTCGTCGCGATGCGCGGCCTCAACGCGGTTGTCGACAGCCGTAGCCAACGCCCCGAGCTCATCTCGCTTCTAGGGCTGCACGGCTCCTTGACCGAGGACGAGGTCGCCATCCCGCTGTTGTCCGTACCCCCTGCTTGAGCTCCAACCCACGTCGGGCGCCCATCCCGGCGGCACACCCCCCTGCTGAGGCACCTGCGGTCTTGATGCCAGCCGCTAACTGCTGGGTGGCTTGGTGCCGAACATGATGTCGTCCCACGCCGGCACGCTTGCCCGATTGCGCCGGGCGGGGCTGGTCTTGCGCGCTGCGGTGGCCGCGGGCCCGACCTCCTCGGCGGGCGCCGCATCCGGCGCGGCGCTCGACGTCTCGTGGTGGTCCAGCGGAAGCTCAGGCTCCTGCACGTCGTCCGACGCCACGGACCGCGAGACCGACTCAAGAGAAGCGCCCGGCGCGGTGGTCGGCGGGTTGGTCGACTCGGAGCGGGCGGCGGAGCGCCCGGCGACGCTGGTGGTCGCCGGGTCCGCAGCGGTGGACGAGGACGCGGGGGCGACGGCCGCAGAACGCGGGTTGCCGGGGCGGGCAGCCGTCTCGGGTCTTCCGTCGACGCCGTCCGGCTGCGGGTCGCAGTGCGCGCCGGGAGGCGATCCATCGGTCTCGGGGTCGTACGTGAAGGGCGCCAGCGGCACCGCGTCGGGATCCGACGCAAGGCCGGTGTCCGGGATGCCCGTGGGCGACGCGGTGCCGCCGATCGCGACATCGCCGTATGTCGGGGGAACCGATGACGTCGGCGAATCCGCTACCGGGGCCGACGGCGACGACGCAGTGAGGTGGGGCTGGCCTCGGCGGGCGGCCGGACGCGGCGTCTGCGCACGGTCGGAGCCGGAGCGATCGGTGGCGCTCGGGTCGAGGGTGGCTTCGGGCGAGGCCGGGAGACGACGGGGCCGTCGCCTCCCGCGGGTGGCTGCGCGCTCGCGCAACCCGGCGGTCAGGTCGCTGTCCGGATCGTGTGGGCTGGGCCGATGTACCTCGCTCGAGGCCTGCCCATCCCCGAGAGGTTCGCTGTGCTGCAGGCCCGGTGAGGAGCCGAACGAGTCCGAGCCGACGGTCCGCGCCGCGTCGTAGCCGGAGCGTCCGACCCCGCCGGCTGCTGGCCCGTGCTCGCCCCCTGCGGAAGCACGTGCCGCCGGTGCCTGCGAGGTCCGGGTCGTCTCCCGCCGCGACCCCTGCTCAGGGTGGGCCTGACCCGAGTGGTCCTCCCCGCTGAGCCAGCGCGACTCGTCCTCGATTGGGGCGACGGTCATGTTCGAACGGGAGAAGTGCCAGGACGCGGTGCGGCGCCGGCCGCCCGCCGAGAAGGTCACCTCGACCGTCCATTGGCCGTCCTCGGAGCGCCAGGAGTCCCAGTCGACATCGTCGATGGTGACCCCCCGCTGCTCCAGACGCTCCTCGACACGATCGCGCAGAGCCACCGGGTGCAGCGCGCCGGCGGCCGGCACGTGCGCACGCCCCGCGAGCTGCGCGATGTGGGCGCGCTCGGCCAGGATCGGACTCTCGTAGCGGTGCACCTTCTGCACCGGCCAGCCGGCGCGCTCCGCTGCCTCGGCGGCGCTGGCGCCGGCGCGGATCATCGCCTGCACCTCGGTAGGGCGTAACGGTTCGGCCGGGCTGCTGTGGTCGACATACTCGCGCCGAAGCACGGAGCGCAGCGCGTCGTCGATCGGCAGTCGGAACTGCGCGCCGGCGCGGTCGGCGAGCAGCGCGTGCTTGCCGTCCTCGTGGACGCCGATGAGGTGCAGGTCGGGCATGTGATCTCCAGGTGGCTTCGTCGCCCCGCCGCCTACCGGTGCTCGATCCGGCATCGAGCAGTCGTCGATTCTCACCGTCTGGAAAGGCATCGGTCGGTAGCCGGGTAAAGGGGGCCGCCGCCAGCCTAACCATGCCGCGTCCCTGGCGTGCATGGCAACGACCAGCGGCGCGCCGGGCGGCGCCCACTAAGCTCGGGAGTCGGTGCACGGTGACCGCCGCGCCGGCCTCGGCTGGGACGTGGCAGAGGAGAAGACACATGAACGACGCGATGCAGACTGACGCTTCGATCGCGGGCCCCCCGACCGGAGCGCGCGACGCGCGAGGCCTGGACCCTTACGACGCGATCCTGCTCATCTCCTTCGGCGGGCCGGAACGCCCCGAGGACGTCATGCCGTTCATGCACCGGGTCACCGGCGGCCGGGTGCCGCAGGAGCGGCTCGTCGAGGTGGCGCAGCACTATTACGCCCGCGACGGCCGGAGCCCGATCAACGACGAGAGCCGGGCCCTCGTCGCCGCGATGAGCGCGGAGCTGGGACGGCGCGGCGTCGACACCCCGATCATCTGGGGCAATCGGCACTTCGCACCGTACGTGACCGACGCCCTCGCCGAGGCGGGCGACCGTGGGTTGCACCGCCTACTCGTTGTCGTGACCAGCGCGTTCTCCTCCTACTCCGGGTGCCGGGTCTATCGCGAGGAGCTGGCCGCGGGCCTGGCCGAGACCGGCCTGGCCGATCGTCTCGAGCTGGACCTCATCCGCCCCTTCGGTTCGACACCGGCCTTCCGTGTGCCGATGGCCCGCCTGACGCGCGAGGCCGTCCAGGCCTTGGCGCAGGAGCACGGGATCGGCACCGAGCGCATCGCGCAAGAAATCCTCATCATGTTCGTCACGCACTCGATCCCGGACTCGATGGCGCATGCCTCGGGGCCCCCGGACGAGCCGAACGGCTACGTGACGGGCCAGCTCGCGGCCTGCGCCTGGGTCGTGCAGGACCTGGCCGAGCATTTCGGCGCCGCACCGGCCTGGGAGCTCACCTACTGCTCCCGATCGGGGTCGCCCAAGGATCCGTGGCTCGAGCCCGACGTCAGCGACGCGCTGGCCCAGGCCGCAGCACGCGGCGTGCGCCAGGTCGTCGTCGTGCCGATCGGCTTTGTCTCGGATCACATGGAGGTCGTCTATGACCTCGATGAGGAGGCAGCGCAGACGGCTGCGGAGCTGGGGTTGAACTTCGCTCGCGTGTCGACGGTTCGAGACGATGTGCAATTCGTCTCCGGGCTCGTCGACCTCGTGTTCGATCGCGCGGCCCAGGAGAGCGGCCGGCAGCCGTCGAGGCGCTCCGGGCAGCTCAGCTCGCGCTGTCCGGCTGGATGCTGCGCGAACGCGGCCCGCCCCGGGATCCCTGCCATCGCCGAGGAATCCCCCGGGCAGGGTGAGCGTGCGAGCGCAGAGCGACTGCAAGGGTGACCCCGCCATGAGTCCGTCCGACATGCCCGGACCGACGACCGCGTGTCCAAGAAGCAGCGCCCCGGACCCACTCGGGCTCGAGCTGCTCGCGCGTGAGCTCGCTGTGGGGGCCGGGGCGATCGTCCGCGGCGAGCGTCCGGAACGGCTGACGATCGACACGAAGTCCAGCCGTTCCGATGTCGTCACGCAGATGGACGGGAGGGCCGAGGCCTACGTGCGGGACCGGTTGGCGCGGCTACGCCCCGGGGACGCCGTCTTGGGTGAGGAGACCGGCCGCGGTGCGGGCACGAACGAGATCACCTGGGTCGTGGACCCCATCGACGGCACCGTCAATTACCTCTACGGGAACCCGGAGTATGCCGTGTCCTTGGCCGCCGTGGTCGGGGATCCAACGATCGTCGGTCAGTGGCTGCCGATCGCCGGGGCGGTCGCCCATCCGGAGGCCCGACTCGTCTACTCGGCGGCGCGGGGGCATGGTGCGTGGGTTCGTCGGATCGAGCCCAGCGATGTCGAACTCACCGACCGCGGGGACTACCCGGGCCAGGGCCATCCCCGCGATGGCGATCGACTGGCACCCAGCGGCGGGGACAGCCTCGAGCTCACCCTGCTGGGCACGGGCTTCGCCTACGTTGCGCAGGAGCGGCGGCGGCAGGCCCGCGAGCTCCTCGAAATCCTGCCGCAGGTGCGCGATATCCGGCGCGGGGGCAGCGCTGCCCTCGACCTGTGCGCGGTGGCAGCAGGACGCCTCGATGCCTACTACGAGCGCGGCATCAACGCTTGGGACATCGCCGCCGGATGGCTCATCGTCACGGAGGCGGGAGGCTTGGTGTCTGGGGTGGGCGGCGACGAACCGACGAACGCGGGGATCGTCGCCGCCACCCCGGGAGTCCACGCCGCTCTGCGTGACCTCATCGAGAGAGTCACCCTGGGCCGACGACCCTAAGAGGTCGGCTCAAGCGGAGCAGACCCTTACGCGAAGAGGGGGTGGCGACGGTAACCGCGTAGCTCCGGGACGTCGAGGCCGTGCTCGTCGGCGGTGCGGGCCAGCGAGTCGAGCTCACCGAGGCGCACGTCCGCTAGATGCTCGTCGTTCTCGGTGTTGGCGATCTTGAGCGACTTCAGTGCGGCTGACGCGCGAGTA
>JAUNUZ010000019.1:7051-8398 GCA_030537915.1 Micrococcales bacterium | reverse complement strand
GTACGTAGTGCATGAGTGAGTTCGGACATGTTCCACCTCCTGGGTGAGGGGTTGAGTTCGTCGAGGTGGCTTCGGCGCAGGGGGCGCCGGGCCGCGGTCGACGTTGCGGGTCCCGCGCATGTCGCACGAGCGCGAAGCGCCCGCCGACGGCGTGGTGATGTGAGAGTAAGGCTCAGGTGGCTCAGCTGGCTAATCTCCTCGTCGCGGCTTGCCGTCGCGCAGCTGGCGCGCTGATGAACGCGCTGGCCAGGAGGCCATGCCGCGCGCAGCGCGTCCGTGAAGCAGGTGCCGAGCAGACCTGCGAATCGCTTGCGGACGGTGTCACGGGGGCCGTCTGCGGCGGATCGGGGACCTCGTTCCCGCGCCACACTGTGGAATCGTTGTGGCCCCCTGCGCGTTCCATGCCCGTGAATGAGGCACAATCCCCGCGTCGGCATCACGATGACGACACCGCGGGACTCCTCGGAGTTCTCGACCCGGATGTGTCGCATCTGCTGCACAGAGTTGGATGAAAAGGGAGAGACGAGCCGGATGGCCACTGATTACGACGCACCACGCAAGACCGACGATGACGACCTCAATGAGGACTCCCTGGAGGAGCTGAAGTCGCGTCGCGTCGACAAGACCGCCTCGAGCGTAGATGTCGATGAGACCGAGCAAGCTGAGGGCTTCGAACTTCCGGGCGCAGATCTGTCCGGCGAAGAGCTTTCTGTCCGGGTCGTCCCCAAGCAGGCGGACGAGTTCACCTGTAGCCGTTGCTTCCTCGTGCACCACCGCAGCCAGCTGGCCAAGGAGGTCAACGGGCAGCCGGTGTGCAAGGAGTGTGCGGGCTGAGCGTGCGCCTGCCCATCCGGCGGCTGGATCCAGGGCTGCCGCTGCCGGCCTACGCCCGTCCGGGTGACGCTGGGTTGGACCTGCATGCCCGGACGGACGCGCGCATCGAGCCGGGTGAACGTGTCCTCGTGGGTACGGGGGTTGCCGTTGCAATCCCCGCCGGTCATATTGGCCTGGTCCACCCACGTTCGGGCCTGGCGGCGCGCTACGGGGTGAGCATTCTCAACGCTCCGGGGACTATCGACGCGGGCTATCGCGGTGAGATCCTGGTCAACCTCATCAACCTCGACCAGCGCGATCCCGTGCAGGTCACCAGGGGCGACCGAATTGCGCAGCTGATCGTCCAGAGCGTCGAAACGGTCGAACTGATCGAGACCGATGTGTTGTCAGAGTCGGACCGGGGGGACACTGGTCACGGATCGACGGGCGGATTGCACGATCCGCGATGCGTACACGAGTAGGAGACCCACGCACCCATGGCACTGTTTCGCCGTAAGCGCGACTCGATCGACA
>JAUNUZ010000019.1:4095-7041 GCA_030537915.1 Micrococcales bacterium | reverse complement strand
AGCGAGGTCGAGACCGAGCAAGAGGACCTTGGCGTCACCGAGCCTGACGCGGTCACCCCCGCGAACGACGCCGCTGCGACGGCGGAGGCCGCGCCGGAGGTGGCCGCGGACCAACAGGTCGGGCCGTTCGACGCCTCCCAGGTGCCGACAGCGGAGGGTTTCGTCGATCTCGGGGCGATCCGGCTACCCGGCATCCAGGGCCTGGTCATGTCGATGGAGATGGACCAGGCCAGCGGAGACGTCACGGCCGTCCGGATCCACCTGGGGGAGTCCCAACTTCAACTGCAGGCTTTCGCAGCCCCGCGCTCGTCGGGGATCTGGGATGAGATCCGCGGCGAGATCGCCGAAGCGCTGGCAGCCCAGGGCGGCAGCGCGGACGAGCAGGGGGGGCCCTTCGGCACCGAGCTTCTCGTGCGGATGCCGGGTCGCGGCGCGGACGGGAGTTCGGTGATCTCCGCGATGCGCTTCGTGGGCATCGATCACCCCCGCTGGTTCCTGCGCGGGGTCATCAGCGGCCCGGCCGCCATCGATTCGGCCGCCGCGCAGCCATTCGTCGACCTCCTGCACGTCACGGTCGTCGACCGCGGCAACGAGCCGATGGCGCCGCGCGAGCTGCTGCCGTTGCGTCTGCCGCAAGATCCCGATACCCATTCGGCGGAATCGACGCCGGTGGACGCCGCCGGCGAGGTGCCCGCCGGCCAGGTAGCAGCCGCCCCTGCGAGCATCCAGAGCGCGAGTGGCGAGAGCGGCAGCCAGTCCGGTGAGGGCGACCAAGAGCCCGTCTCGACCGACGACCTACGGCCCTTCGAACGCGGGCCGGAAATCACCGAGATCAGGTGAGTGACGATGCGAAGTGTGTTGCGCCGCCTGCGCGATCAGTTGACCCACAGCGCGCAGGAGCTAGACGCGGAGCAACTGCAGACCCGTTGCGACGACCTCGGAACCACCCAGATCAGTCAGGTGCAGGATCGCGCGATGGTCGAGGTCAGCGGGACCGTCCGCAATCTCACAGTGCCATCGCGTGGTCAGGTGCCGGCCCTGGCAGCTGAGCTGTTCGACGGTTCGGGCGCGCTGTCGGTCGTGTGGCTCGGGCGCCGCGAGATCCACGGCATCGAGTGCGGCGTCTACCTGCGGGCGTACGGCCGCGTGTCGATGCGCCGCGGGATGCCCACGATCTTCAACCCGAGCTACGAGATCCTGCCCCGCGGCGCTCGAGGGCCGCACGGCGACTGACGCCGCGCGATGGGAGTAGACCGCGACCGCTAGGGCATCAGTCCGCCTGCTCGGTGTGCACCGAGTCCGGGTTGAGAAGCGCCTCCAGATCGCGCTCTGAGTCGGCCGAGGTGACCAGGATCAACTCGTCGCCGGCCTCGAGCAGATCGTCGACAGTGGGCGCGATGGCGCGTTCCTCGCGCACCAGGCACGTCAGGACGGTATCCGGTGGCCACGGCACCTCCCCGACGCGGCGAGCCGCCCAGGGGCTCGCCGGCGGCAGGGTCATCTCGACGAGGATCGCCTGGGACTGCTGGAACTCGAAGATCCGCACGAGGTCGCCCACCGAGACGGCCTCCTCGACCAGGGCCGTCATCAGTCGCGGGGTCGAGACGGCGACGTCGACGCCCCAGCTGGCGTCGAACAGCCACTCGTTCTTCGGGTTGTTGACGCGCGCCACCGTTCTCGGGACCGCGAACTCGGTCTTGGCCAGCAGGGAGACGACGAGATTCGCCTTGTCGTCGCCGGTAGCCGCGACGCAGACGTCGCAGCTGTCGAGGCCTGCCTCGTGCAGGGCGGTGAGCTCGCAGGCGTCAGCCAGGAGCCACGAGGCGTCGGGCACCCGGCTGGACTGCACGTCGTCGGCGTCGTTGTCGATGAGTAGCACCTCATGGCCGTTGCCGATGAGCTCTCGGGCGATGGAACGCCCGACACTGCCGGCTCCGGCGATGACGACGCGCATGGCAGATCCTTTCCGCTACAGATCAGGGGTCACTCACGCGGCGCAGTTTCGAGCGCCCGCTCGACCCGGGCCAGCTCGTCGCTGGTGCACAACACGTTGAGGATGTCGGAGTCCTGGTAGACGGTGTGGGCGCCGGGGATCTTGCCCTGTCCCAGACGCATGATGTACGCCACGCGCGCCCCGATGTGTTCCTCCATGGTGCGAATCGTCGTGCCGATCCACGCGGGGTCGGCGGCCACCTCGGCCAGGACCACGCGACCGCTGGGGTCGGTGTGCTGCGGCACGGCGCCATGCGGCATCAGCCGCCGCAGCATCCGGTCGGCGGTCCAGCGGACCGTGCCGACGGTGGGGATACCGAGCCGTTGGTAGAGCTCGGCCCGGCCGGGATCGTAGATGCGGGCGACGACATTGGCCACGCCGTAGGTTTCGCGAGCCACCCGGGCGGCAAGGATGTTGGAGTTGTCACCGCTGCTCACGGCCGCGAACGCGAACGCGGTTTGGATGCCGGCCCTGACGAGGGTGTCGCGGTCGAAGCCGACGCCGGTCACGCGGCGCCCCTCGAAGTCGGGCCCGAGGCGTCGGAAGGAGGCCCGGTCTCGGTCGATGACCGCGACATCGTGGCCCTGCTGCTCCAGACTCTGCGCCAGGGTGGCGCCCACGCGGCCGCAGCCCATGATGACGAAGTGCACGGCCACGACCGTACACCGCACACCTGGGCGGTGGCCCCGTCCGTGCCCGGGTGGGCGGCTCGCTACCGGACTTGGTGGCGGTCTGCTGTGGGATCGGCGTGCGCCCGTCTCGCAGAGTCCTAGGCTGATCAGGTGTCGAACACGAGTCGGGCCCTGAAACGACTTCTCGTCGGCCGGGCTATGCGCAGCGACCGGCTCGGCGAGACCCTGCTGTCGAAGCGGATCGCGCTACCGGTCTTCGCCAGTGATGCGCTCTCTTCGGTGGCCTACGCCCCGGACGAGATCCTGCTGACCCTCGCGGTT
>JAUNUZ010000019.1:0-4082 GCA_030537915.1 Micrococcales bacterium | reverse complement strand
GATGGCCGCCATCCACTCCTGGCAGATCGGCCTCGCGGTCGTCTTCGTCATGCTCATCGTCGTCGCGTCCTATCGGCAGAACGTGCACGCCTACCCCTCCGGGGGCGGCGACTACGAGGTCGCGACCGTCAACCTGGGCCCTCGTGCCGGGATGACGGTGGCGAGCGCGCTGCTCGTGGACTACGTCCTGACCGTGGCGGTGTCGGTGTCCTCCGGGGTGCAGAACGCCGGGGCTGCGCTGTCCTGGGTCCGGGGCCATGAGATGCCCGTCGCGGTGGTTCTCGTCGTGGTCATCACCGCGATAAATCTGCGCGGGGTGCGCGAATCCGGCACAGCCTTCGCGGTTCCCACCTACTGCTTCATGGCGGGGTTGATCCTCATGGCGGCCTGGGGCTTCGCGCGCGCGGCCATGGGCACCCTGCCGGCGGCGCCGAGCGCGCAGTTCGACCTTGTGCCCGAGCCCGGGTACGAGCAACTCGCGGGCTTCGCCTTCGTCTTTCTCCTGTTGCGGGCCTTCTCCTCGGGGTGCGCCGCGCTGACCGGCGTCGAGGCGATCAGCAACGGGGTGCCCGCCTTCCGCAAGCCCAAGAGCCGCAATGCGGCAACGACCCTGCTGCTGATGGGCACGATCTCGGTGACGCTGCTCATGTCGATCATCATGCTGGCCCGACGCACGGGGCTGCAGTATGCCGAGGACCCGGCCAGCCAGCTCATGCTCAACGGTCAGCTGGTCGGTGAGGGCTACGTGCAGGAGACGGTGATCGGGCAGCTGGCCCACACCGTCTTCGATAACTTCCCGCTCGGGGTCTACGCCATCGCAACCTTCACGGGGATCATCCTCATCCTCGCCGCGAACACCGCATTCAACGGCTTCCCCGTGCTCGCCTCGGTGCTGGCCAAGGACGGTTTCGTGCCCCGCCAGCTGTCCCAGCGCGGGGACCGGCTCGCGTTCAGTAACGGCATCATGATCCTGTCCGGCGCCGCGATCCTGCTCATCGTCATCTACGACGCGCAGGTCACCAAGCTGATCCAGCTCTACATCGTCGGGGTCTTCGTGTCCTTCACCCTGAGCCAGATCGGCATGATCCGGCACTGGAACCGCCACCTGGCCGGCGAGGACGACCCGGCGGCGCGCGGCCACATGATCCGGTCCCGGATCATCAACATGATCGGTGCCGCGCTCAGCGGCACCGTGCTCCTCGTCGTGCTCGCCACGAAGTTCCTGCACGGCGCGGGTTTCGCGATCGCCGCGATGGTCGTCCTCTACTTCCTCATGGCGGGCGTGCGCAGGCACTACGACGCGGTCTCGCGCGAGCTGGCGCTATCGCAGGACCCCCGCGAGGAGCGCGCCCTGCCGTCGCGGGTCCACGCGGTCGTCCTCGTCAGCAAGATCCACAAGCCGACGATGCGGGCGCTGGCCTACGCGCGGGCCGCCCGTCCCTCCTACCTCGAGGCGATCACCGTCGCTGTCGACCCCGAGCAGACCAAGGCGCTGCGCAGGGAGTGGGACCGCCGCCAGATCCCGGTCGCGTTGCGCTCGCTGGATTCGCCCTACCGCGAGATCACCCGGCCGATCCTGGACTACGTCAAGGACGTGCGGGCGCGTAATCCGCGCGACATCCTCACTGTCTATGTCCCCGAATACGTCGTCGGCCACTGGTGGGAGCACATCTTGCACAACCAGAGCGCGTTGCGGCTGAAGGCAGCGTTGCTCTTCACCCCCGGCATCATGGTGGTCAGCGTCCCGTGGCAGCTGGCGTCCTCCGAGGGTCAGGAGCAGTGGTTCACGGACACGACGCCGGCCGGTCGCTCCTCGGCGGGACCGGGGCCGGAGCTGCCGAGAGCCGGTGAGTTCCGTGGCTGAGGCGAAGCGCCCAGACGGGCCCGCCGATGTCCCCGGTTCGCCCGGGACGCGCTCCGCGTCGGGCTCGATGGTGGGGGAGCGCCTCAGGCTGGAGCTCACGGCGATCGCGCACGGCGGTCACTGCGTCGGGCGGGCCGACGGCCGGGTCGTCTTCGTCCGCCACGGCGTGCCGGGAGAGCTCGTCGAGGCCGTCGTCACCAAGGGCAGGACCGCGGACCGTTTCGTCTTCGCAGACGCGGTCGGCGTCTTGGAACCTTCGCCGCATCGGGTCGAGCCGCCGTGCACCTACGCCGGCCCCGGCGGGTGCGGTGGCTGTGACTTCCAGCACATCGACCTCGCGCACCAGCGCCGACTCAAGGCGCAGGTCGTCATGGAGCAGTTGAGCCGCCTGGCCGCGATCGAGCGGGAGGTAGTCGTCGAGCCCCTGCCCGAAGGCGTCGGCGCGCAGGGTGACGCGAGCGAAGGCAACGGGTTGCGCTGGCGAACCCGCGTCGAGTTCGCCGTCGACCGGCAGGGTCGCGCGGGGCTGCACCCCTTCCACAGCCACGACGTCCTGCCGATCCAGGACTGCCTCATCGCGCGCAACGAGGTCATCGGCACCGGTGTGCTCAGACGGCGCTGGCCCCGGCAGCGCGCTGTCGACGTCATCGCGCCGTCGGTCGGCGCGCCGGTCGTCGTGCAGGTTCCGGGCGGGCTGGCGGACACCCCGCAGATCACCGAGCGCGTGGACACGCCCGCCTGGAGCGGTTCGATCCAGCTCAATGCGCGCGGCTTCTGGCAGGTCCACCGCCGCGCCGCGCCGACCTTCCTCACCCAGGTCCTCTCGCAGTTGGACCCGCGGCCGGGGGAGCGGGCGCTCGACCTCTACGCGGGGGTCGGGCTCTTCGCCCGTGCCCTGGCCGACGCCGTCGGACCCGACGGCGCTGTGCTTGCGGTCGAGACCGACGCGCGGGCCCTCGCAATGGCCGAGCGCGACACGGCCGGTATCGAGCAACTGGAGTGGCGGGTCGAACGCGTCGAGGACGCCCTGGTGCCGCTCATCGAGGGCGGGGACGAGGTCGATCTCATCGTTCTGGACCCACCCCGATCGGGTGCCGGACGGGAGGTCATGGCCCAGCTCCTGCAGCTGGGGGCGCGGGCGATCGCCTACGTTGCGTGCGACCCGGCCGCCCTCGCGCGTGACCTGGCTCGCCTGCCCGAGTTCGGGTACGAGCTGGACTCGCTCGTTGCCTACGATGCCTTCCCGATGACGCACCACGTCGAATGCGTCGCGATCTGTCGACCGCGCAGCGCCGCACCAGATCCCACGAGCGCGGATGCGGCAGGATCGGGAGCGGCAGTCATCGACGCGCGCGCCTGAATGCGAGGGCACCGCGAGCGGCGATGTGGTAATTTATCTCGATATCGAGATACCCGCAGCGAAGGAGCCAGTCTTGACCCAGGGACCCGACAGTTTCAGAGCCAAGGACACCCTGCAGGTAGGGGATACGTCCTACGAGATCTTCCGGATCGACAAGGTCGAGGGGTCGAAGTCACTGCCCTACAGCCTCAAGGTGCTCCTGGAGAACCTGCTGCGCACCGAGGACGGCGCGAATATCACGGCCGATCACATTCGCGCTCTGGGCAACTGGGACGAGAATGCCCAGCCTGACATCGAGATCCAGTTCACGCCGGCGCGCGTCATCATGCAGGACTTCACCGGCGTGCCCTGCATCGTCGACCTCGCCACGATGCGCGAGGCCGTGCAGGAGCTGGGCGGCAAGGCGGAGCAGGTCAACCCGCTCTCGCCGGCCGAGTTGGTCATCGACCACTCGGTGCAGATCGACGTCTACGGTCGCTCTGACGCCTTCGCCCGCAACGTCGACTTCGAATACGAGCGCAACGGCGAGCGCTACCAGTTCCTGCGCTGGGGCCAGGGTGCCTTCAACGACTTCAAGGTCGTCCCGCCCGGCACCGGCATCGTCCACCAGGTCAACATCGAGCACCTCGCCCGCGTCGTCATGCAGCGCGATGGTCTGGCCTACCCCGACACATGTGTCGGCACCGACTCACACACGACGATGGAGAACGGTCTCGGGGTGCTCGGCTGGGGCGTCGGCGGTATCGAAGCCGAGGCGGCCATGCTCGGCCAGCCGGTCTCGATGCTCATCCCGCGTGTCGTCGGCTTCAAGGTCTCCGGCGAGATTCCCGCCGGCGTCACCGCAACCGACGTTGTCCT
>JAUNUZ010000475.1 GCA_030537915.1 Micrococcales bacterium | reverse complement strand
CGGGCTAGGACAGGGCGCGCCGACCGGCGTCGGAGCGGGCTGCGGCGGGGGCGACGTCGACCTGGGCGCCCATGATATCGACACCGCCCGGTCTGGCATTGACATAGTCCAGGACGAGCTGGTACACCTCCGGGATCTCGTCGGCCAGGGCGGCGACGCGGGCTATGACGTTCTCGAGCGCCGGGGTATCGACCGGTTCGCTGCCGCGATAACCCTTGAGGAGCGGAGACACGCGCAGGTCCGAGACCAGCTCGCGGACGTCCACGTCGGTCAGCGGTGGGATGCGGTGCGCATAGTCGCTGAGCAGTTCTCCGACCGGTCCGGCGGGGCCGAAGCTGACGACCGGTCCGAAGAGGGGGTCCTCGGTGGAGGACACGATCGTCGCCATCCCCGCGGGTACCGTCGCCTGGACGACGAGCTGGGGGTCGCCGAAGGCGACAAGCCGGCGACTCATCGAGTCGAAGGTCTCGACGAGCCCGTCGGGGGTGGTCTCGTCACCGCTCTCACCGCCAGCGCCGGGACGGAACCGAACCGACTCGATAAGCGAGCGGACGACGACCGGATAACCGAGCTTCTTAGCCGCCTCGATCGCCTCCTCCGCCGTGGCCACCGGGATCATCGGGTGGAGGTCGAGCCCGTAGGCAGCAAGCAGGTCCGTCGTTTCCCGCACGCTCAGGCGGCGGCCCTGCGGATCCTGCGCCAACGCGTCGGCGACGATGCGGTTTCCCACTCCGCGGTTGAGCCCAGCAGGGCGGGACCAGTGACCCTGGTCGCTGCGTTGCCACTTGGCGTAGCGCCAGGCCGCGCTCAGCGCTGCGATCCCGTTGAGTGGACTCTCGTAGACGGGAACGATCGATCGCTGACCGGTGCGTGGGTCGAGGAGTCGACCGGCCCGTTGCATGACGTCCGCTACGTCGCGGGTGCCGACGAAGGACGTGACGCACGGCTTGTTGAAGCCGCCTGCGATGTGGGAGATCGTGCGGGCGATCTCCTCCTCGCTTGTCGTCAAGGGCGCGGTAAGCGTGATGGACAACATGTCGGCCTCGGGATGGGCGAACGCGGCCTCGAAGGCCTCGGCCATCTGCCGGGGGCTCGCCTGGGTCGGCAGGGTGACCGGCTCACCGACGACGCGCAGGCCCTTCATACGCGCAGCCTCCGCGGTGATCGCGTTGAGCCCGGGCGAAGTGCCGACCACTGCGATGTGGTCTCCATGCGGGATCGGCTGGTGCGCAAGGAGCAGACAGACGTGGATGAGGTCCCGGACCGAGTGGGTGGCGATGACACCTGCCTGCGCCAGGAGCGCCTCGAAGGCCTGGGGCCCGATCAGGCTGGCGCGGGCCCGGTGTCCGGGCGGTACTGCCCCCGCCGTCGGGGACTTGACGGCGACCACGGGCTTGCGCTTCGAAAGCTGGCGAGCGATGCGGCTGAACTTGCGGGGGTTGCCAACCGATTCGAGGTAGAGCGCCACTGTCGTCGTCGAATCGTCGTCGATGAGGTACTGCATGACGTCATTGCCCGAGACGTCGACGCGATTTCCGGCCGAGGCGAAGACCGAGAGTCCGAGACCGGCCTGCGTCGCGCCCGCAAGCAACCCGACACCCAAGCCGCCGCTCTGGCTAAAGACACCCAGCGTGCCTGGGTAGGGCAGGATCCGGGCAATCGTCGCGTTGAGGCGGACAGCGGGGTCGTTGTTGACCAGCCCGTAGGAGTTCGGCCCGACGACGCGCATCCCGCCCCGACGGGCCCGCGTGAGCAGCTCGGTCTGCCGAGCGGCCCCCAGCTCGCCGGTCTCGGCGAAACCCGAGGACAGCACGAGCAGGGTCTTGACTTTTGCGGCCGCGCAGTCGTCGACAACGTCGAGGACCCGTTCGGCCGGCACCGCGATGACGGCCATATCCACGGGCTCGCC
>JAUNUZ010000474.1 GCA_030537915.1 Micrococcales bacterium | reverse complement strand
GCGTCTGTGTCCCCCGGCACGTCGGCGAGGAATGCCTCCGCGTGCTCGACATAGAAGCGCATGCCCGACGCGCATTTACGGGCCTCCGCCGCCGCGGACACCCGGGTCTTGCCCATCTCGGCGGTCATAGTCGCCGAGATCTCGTCGGCCTCCGCCTCCAGCAGATCCGCCGCCGCCGACAGCCACCCGGCCCGCTCGGCGAAGCTCGTCCCCCGGTACGCCAGCCATGCCTCGTGCGCGCGCCGGACCCGGTCGACGGTCTCCTCGGGTGTCAACGCCTCGAAGGTCGCCAGCACTGAGCCGTCAGCCGGATTGACACTCACAATCGTTGTCTTGGACCCCATCACGGTTCTCCGATCGTCGTCGTTGGCAACTTCGAGACTGCCACGAAAATGCCGCTACCGGCCGGTGTTATTCAACCCATCCCTGCGCGGCGGGCCGAGAACGTGGGAGAATCGCGGTTAGCTCGTGGCTCCGGCGACGGCTGCTCGATGAGGCGCAGTCCTCTAAACCAGTTCTTCCGCTCCAACCTACGGTGCCGTAAGGTGGGCGGCGGCAGGCAACGAAATCGGAGGAATCGATGACCCGCGAGATGACCCAGCTTGAGCTCCTGACCGAGCTGGAGCCGTTGGTGGAGACCAACCTGAATCGTCACCAGTCCATGGTCAAGGAATGGCACCCCCACGACTACGTGCCGTGGGACGAGGGCCAGAACTTCGCCGCGATGGGCGGCGTCGACTGGGAGCCCGAGCAGTCGCAGCTGGATCCGACGGCTAAGGCCGCGATGATCACCAACCTGCTCACCGAGGACAACCTGCCCTCCTACCACCGTGAGATCGCCACGAACTTCTCCCTCGACGGCGCCTGGGGCACCTGGGTGGGCACGTGGACCGCGGAGGAGAACAAGCACGCGATCGTCATGCGCGACTACCTCGTGGTCACCCGCGGCGTCGACCCCGTCGCCCTCGAGCGCGCCCGCATGCAGCACATGATCACCGGCTACAACCCGGACACCAACAAGGACATGCTGCACTCCGTCGCCTATGTCACCTTCCAGGAGCTGGCGACGCGCGTGAGCCACCGCAACACCGGCAAGGCGTGCGGCGACCCCATCGCGGACCGCATGCTCCAGCGCGTGGCCGCCGACGAGAACCTGCACATGGTCTTCTACCGCAACCTCTGCGAGGGCGCGCTGGAAATCACCCCCGACCAGACCGTGCAGGCGATCTCCAACATCCTCGAGGTCTTCGAGATGCCCGGCTCCACCATGCCGGACTTCCGGCGCAACGCCGTCCTCCTGGCGAAGAACGGCATCTACGACCTGCGCCAGCATCTCGACGAGGTCGTCAGGCCCGTGCTGCGCAAGTGGCGCATCTTCGAGCGCGAGGACTTTTCCGGCGAGGGCGCCCGCGCCCGTGACAAGATCGGCGCCTTCGTCGACGATCTCGAGGCCAAGGCCGTCAAGTTCGAGGACTCCCGCGCACGCGCCCTCGAGCGCGACCGCAAACGCGCCGAGTCGCTCTCGGTCTAACAACGACTCCCCATGCTGCCCCGCCGGATCCCGGCGGGGCAGCATTTTTTGATCGGCTGCGCTCTTGGCCGCATGCGCTTCGAGCCCCTCGGATGGGCTGCCCGGGCGCGGGCATAGGCAGCGCCCGGGAATCGGGTGGGCACCCCAAAACAGCTTTCCGGCACAATGGAGCCCGTGACTTCCCTCGAGACCCGTCCCGCCCTGCGCATCGGCCGCTACGAGCTGAGCAGCCCCGTCATCCTCGCGCCTATGGCCGGCGTGACGAATGTGGCGTTCCGGACCCTCTGCCGGGAGATCGAAGAGGAGAAGACCGGCTCCACCGCTGGCCTGTACGTCTGCGAGATGGTCACGGCCCGCGCGCTCGTCGAGCGCCACCCCA
>JAUNUZ010000018.1:2786-13884 GCA_030537915.1 Micrococcales bacterium | reverse complement strand
ACTCGAGATTCGATGCAGCAGATGTGAGCTGCCCCATCACAGCCCCGGCGTCACCGGCTCGCAGGTGCTCGGCAAGCTCCCCGATGGTGTGCCCGTAGCGGTGCGCCGTACGCAATCGAGCCAGCGCCACCGGTGCGTTCGGTCGGCCACCCTCCAGAGGGAGGGGCGTGGTTTGGCTTTTGCCGGCCACCGCACCGGTCCCCGTCTCGATGCCCGCGACGATGTCGGCGAGGACCGCGCCGGCATCCACGGAAACCAGCTGGTCCGGATCACCGACGAGGATGAGGCGCGTCGTGGGGCGCAGGGCCTCAAGCAGTCGCGCCATGTGCGTGAGCGACACCATCGAGGACTCATCGACGACGACAACGTCATGCGGCAGGCGGTGAGTCCGGTCGTACCGGAACCTCGTCGAGCTGTCGTTGCGCCGCCCGAGCAACCGGTGCAAGGTCAGAGCCGGCACCCCTGCTAAGGGTTCGATGACCGCCCGGGCGGCCGGGTCGCTCGTGTGCTGGAGGATCAGTCCCAGCGCAGCGGTGACCGCCTCCTTCATCCGGGCCGCGGCCTTGCCCGTGGGGGCGGCCAGGCCCACTCGAAGCGGTCGCTCACCGCAGGCCGCGGCCTGCTCCGCCAGCAGCGCGAGCACCCCGGCGACCGTCGTGGTCTTGCCGGTACCGGGACCGCCGGTGAGCGCGCTGGTCCACGACCGGAGCGCGATCTGGGCAGCCGCCCGCGCTTCGGCGTAGGTCGGACCCGGAAAAACGCGCGGGAGCCCAGCGGCGAGCACCCCTTCATCGACGACCGGCGCCGGTTGTGCGGCTCGCTCGCGCAGGTCGAGCACGACGGCAACCTCCTGCTGGTGGTATCGCTGCAGGTAGACGAGGTCATGCTCGACGATGAGCGCGCGATGCTCGGCGAGCCGACTTGCGCGGACCCGGTCCGTCCACGCGTCGGCGTCCTGCGCGGGGGCGGGATCGATGGAGGGGAAGACATCACGCAGGTCGATGGCGACCGACCCCTGTCGAACTGCCCGCGTGGCGAGCGCGGCGGCGAGCATCACGGTCTCGTCCTGTTCGTCTGTCACCCGGGCGAGCGTGGCCGCCACATGGACGTCGGCCGCGTCGAGGGCCCGCACGGCGTTGTGCTGAGCCAACACGCCATGTGCGCGCCACGCGAGGCGCCGATCGTAGGGGCTCGCGATCTCGCCGAGCGAACTGCTGGCGTTGTTGCCGGGATCGCCGGCGCGACCGTGGGGGGTGCCGTCCCGCTCGTTGCCGGCCATCAGTGGTCACCGTTGGTGCCGGATCCGGCGCGGATCCGCGCGTCGGGCCCGGTGCCATTGAGCAGGTCGGACACGGCGACGACGAGCCGTACCGGCGGTCGCCACGCGAACACCCCGCAGGGCGCGCCGTCGACGATCGGGGTCGCGGCGCCGCACATGCCGCGCACGTACAAATAGAGGATTCCGCCGAGGTGACGATCGGGGTCGTAGTCCGGTAAGCGCCAGCGCAGGAACCGATGCGCGACCACGGCGTAGAGGAGCGCCTGCAGCGGGTAGGACGAGGTGCCCATCGCCTCAATGAGCGCCTCGCGGCGGTACGCCGAGGCGGTGAGAGGCTCATCGAGCGGGCCGAGCCAGTTCGTCTTGTAGTCCACGACGAGGTACCGGTCCCCGACACGTAGGACGAGATCGACAGACCCGGTGAGGTAGCCGCGCAGCTGCTGCTCGGCGAGCTGCGGTTGCGCCTGTAGGACGTCGGCGTATGCACGCACCGGGTCGCCCACCTTGAGATGCCGGCGCAGCAGGGGAGCGAGGTCGCCGAGCAGTGCGTACCCGTGGGCGGCCCGAGCGTCGCCGCCGCCGAGCGGTAGCTCGAAGCTCATCTCGCACAGGCGATCGGCGCGTCCGATCGCTCGCAGCGTCACCCCGGAGGCCAAGGCTCCCAGCGGGGTGTCGCAGACCTCGACGAGGGCGTCAGCGAGCGCCGCTGGATCGAGGTCGACGGGCCAGCGGTCGAGCTGCTCGCGCACGTGGGTGAGCAGCTCGTCACGCAGTTCGGGCGCCGCAGGGTCGGCATGCTCGAGCACCGCATGGACGAGCGATCCGAAGGTCGCCCCCACCGGCAGGTCGGCCATCGGGGAGGGCACGTCGGCGCCCGCGAGGGCGAGGCCGGGCAACGTTGGGATGTCGTCGATCACCTTGCGCGGATCGCCTTCATCGTCCCGCGGCGTGACCTCCGGCTCGCTGCCGACACCGCCGAATTCGACATTGACACCGGCGAATACGTGACTGGCCAGATCGCCGTGGGAGCCGCGTGGAGTGCTCAGCGCGCTGTATGAGGTCCGCCGCCACTGCGTGTCGATCCGTCGGTCGAACGTTCGCAGGGCCAACGCGGGCGCGGGGGTCGCGGTTGGGTCGGGGACGGGCGGGGCGTGGTCGGCGCGCTCGAGATGGAAGGCGCCCAGCCGAGCCCACGCCGCCAGGCGCGCGGTCGCCTCCGCATCCTTGCGGGTGACGAACTCGGTGTCGGGGACTGTCGCGGTCACGCCGTCGATGCCAGCTTCGCCGTCCGTGATCGACGGCGGGGGAGTGCGACCGAAGAGCATGCGGTGCAGGGGGGCCGACTTGGTGTTCGAGGTGGGCGCCCACCAGGTGACGACCTGCGACTGGGCGCGCGTCATCGCGACATAGAGGTGCCGAAGCGACTCGCCTGCCTCCTCTGCCAGGTGTCGGCTAACGGTCAGACCCCGATCGGGGCTACTGGCGCCGCCGACGTCGAGACAACGCGTCCGCAGCGGCGGGTCCTCATGGAAGAGGGGGATCTGAGGCTGCTCGTTGACCCAGCGCTCCGTCAGAGACGGCAGATAAACGACCGGATACTGCAACCCCTTGCTGCCGTGGATCGTCGCGAGTTGGACAGCAGCGGCATCGCTGTCCAGACGCCGGGTCCGCGCGCCCGCGGACTGCGGCATGTCCTCGACCATTTGGGCGCGCAGCCAATCGAGGAGCCCGAGCAATCCGAGACGGCCCTCTCGACTTGCCTCGTGCAGGAGTTGTCCCACGTGCCGGACGTCTGTCAATTCGCGCTCTCCGCCGACCCGGGCGAGGAGGCGGGCAGGCAGACCCGAGATCGTTACTGCTTCAAGCACGGCCGCCGCGCCGTGCTCTGCGCACAGCGAGGCGAGCCGACGCAACCGGTCTGCGAGCACGTCGTCGAGGACGTGACAGCCCGCCGGGTCAGCGCAGCCCACGCCACCCGGGCCACCCATATTGTCGAGGTCGGCGGGGGAGTAACCGAGCAGGTCGGTCAGGGCAGCGGCTCGGGTCAGGCCCGAGCGGTGCGGCGCGGCCATCGCCTCGAGCACGGCCAGCCATTCGTGCGCCGCGCGACTGGCAAGCACGTTCGAACCGCCCGTGCTCACCGCGTGGATGCCGACCTCACGCAGCGCCTGCTGCACCTGCAGCAGAGTGCGCGAGGTGCCCGCAATGACCGCGATGTCCTTGGCGCGCAACGGGCGTTCGTCGAACGTCGCCCCCGAAGCCAGCAGCTGGGCGACGTCGAGGGCGAGGTCGCGGGCGATATACGGGCGCACGGCCGACATCTTCGTGTCCCCGTGCAGGTGCTCCGAACGCAGGACCTGCCGTAACCGCAGGGCTTCGCTGTGGGGCGCGCCGACGAGCCGGCCGGTAGAACGGTCCGCGACGACCGGGTGGACGATGATCTGCTCGTCCCCGAGCGCGGCGCCCTGCAGCAGGACCTGCAGCGCATCGACCAGCGGTGCATCGGTGCGGAAGTTGCGCGTCAGGGTCGCTCGGTCGTCCGCGCTCGCGGCCGCCGCGAGGTAGGTGACGACATCCCCGCCGCGGAAGGCGTAGATCGCCTGCTTGGGATCACCGATGAGGACAAGGGCTCGGGCGTGACCGGCGAAAGCACGCTCGAGCACCTGCCATTGGATGGGGTCGGTGTCCTGGAACTCGTCGACGAGCACGACGCGCCACCGCCTGCGCATCCGGGTGCGGGCCGGTGAGTCCTCCTTCTCCAGCGCGTCCGCGAGTTGGGTGAGCAGATCGTTGTATTGCATGACCTGGAGGCGTCGCTCGCGGGCCTCGAATTCACGACGGACGGCGTGGGCGAAGGCGACGCGCCGGGCGGCTTCGCTGCCGGGCGGGGCATCACGTGGGCGCAGCCGAGCATGGACGTCATCGACAGCGCGACGGGCGATCGCCAACGCCTGTCGACGCGTGAAGATCGGTTGCTCGCTGTCCCCGACGAACCCGCGAAGGTAGAGGTCGTCGACGATTTCGACGAGCAGGCCATCCAGCGACTCGACGAGGTGCGCGCCGGCGTCGGTGTTGCCCGCTACCCCCAGGTTGCGCAGCACTTCGCGGCAGAACTGATGGGTCGTCGCGATCGTCGCCGAGTCGAAGGAGGCCAACGCGAGGCGGATCCGACGCAGCCGGGCCGCGCGCTCGTCGTCGTCCGCGGCCAGCAGAAGACGCAGCAGGCCATCGGGCTCCGCCTCGGCCTCTGACTCTGCCTCTGCCTCTGTCGCTGCCTCTGCGACAGCCTCCGTCTTGGCCTCCGTCTGCGCGAGGGCGCGGGCGAGGGCTCGCTCGGCGCGGACAAGCTGCTCCCGGACCCGGGCCCGCAGCTCTTGGCTCGCCGCGCGGCCGAAGGTGACAACGAGCATCTGAGGCAAGGTGGCGACGCCCTCGGCGACGTGCCGCGTGACCAGAGCCGCGATCGTCCACGTCTTGCCGGTGCCGGCGCTCGCCTCCAGGAGCACGGTCCCCGTCGGGAGCGGGTCCGCGATGTCGAAGGTGCGGATGGCGTGTTCGGTCGCTGCGGGGTCCCCAGTCTGGGCGCGGGTGGGCGTGGGATCGGTCGACACAGTCCTCACCCGTCCGCACGGTGTTCGGCACCGCAGGTGAGGATCGGAGCCCACACGCGCAGCGCGAGCTGACCCAGGCGGGAGGTCACGCCCGGGGACCACAGCTCGTCCGGGGCTGGCTCGCCGAGGATGCGGTCCAGAGGGACCGGCCCGCCGTGGATCAGCAGGTGGGATGGGTCGTCCTGCTCGCCGGGCCGAGTGCCGGGGGAGTTGTCGTTCGTGGTCCACGCGCTGCTCGCGGCGGCGAACGGATCGGCGCCGGGATCGGGGTCGAGCTGGGCGCTCGCCCAAGCGCACGCGGTCTCCACGGGCAGCGCAAGCGGCTCGCGGAGCCCGCGGTCGCGCAGTTCGACGAGATCGGCCAGCAGCCGTCGAGCGTCTCGAGGTGGCACCGGGCCGTGGGCATAATGGACGAGCACCTTGCGTCGCCCGCGGCGGGACTGCCCCAGGACGTGGCTCGTCGCCCCGGGGGACCCCTCCGCCAGGCCGGCATTCAGCGCGAGCGCAAGCAGCCACGAACGCAACCGGTGGGCCGCGCCGACCGTGGAATAGGTGATCTCCACCGTGCGCAGGCAGGTCCCGACGCGGGCCCCATCGGCTTCTACGCCGCCCACTGCCGGATGGACACGGACGACCTGGGGCACGGTGCCCCACAGGCTTCGCTTCGGCGGCGGACCCGGCAGGTCGATGTCGAGGTCGATCCCGCTGAGGTCGGCGGGTTGTCCCGGAGCGCCCTGGCCCAGCACCGCCCAGCCGGCTGTCGCCAGGTCCTTGACCTGCTCGGTCACGCCGTCGAGGATCCGGCCGCCCAGCAGTCCCGGTGGCAGCTCGCCGCGCCAGAGCTCGGCGTTGCGGACGTCCTGGAGGTCCCGCCCGCCGAGCACCGCCCGCAGCATTCGGTCGCCGATGTGCCACGTCGAGAGCCCGTCCAGCTCGAGAGGGATACCTTCACTGCGCTGTCCCGGCTCCTGAGGCGCGCGGATGCCCAGGCGGGTGCGCAAGAAGGCCCGCGCTGGGTGGGTGAGGAAGCGGATCAGGTCGTCGAGGTCTACGTCTGGCTCGGGAACTGCGGGCAGGCGGAGTCCTTCGAAGGGAGCAAACTCGACGCGCGGTCCGAGCGCGGCCGTGGCCCCGGCGAGCGCGCTAGGGTCGAAGGCGAACGGGCCTGCGTCTGGGCGCAGAAGCCCCTGGGCAGACCCGCGTGGACTGCTCGTCGTAGCGCCGAAGTTGCGGGGATCGTAGGTCTGCAACGGGTGCCGAGTGACGAGTGCCTGGACGCCCGGCCCACTCGCCGTCGTCGCAAGTGCATCGATGAGTTCGCCGAGCGGGACTGCGGCTGGCCGAGGTCGACCGGTGTGCTCGTCGGCGCCGGTATAGGTGACGACGAGGGTGTCCCCGGCCGACATCACCGCATCCAGCAGCAGCTGTCGATCTTCGCTACGCGCGTCCCGCTCGCCGGTGACTGGCGCGCGGGCCAGGACGTCGTCCCCGTCGGGGGTGCCTGCGCGTGGGAAGACTCCGTCGTCCAGCCCGACGAGGCAGACCACTCGATGGGGGACCGATCGCATCGGGACCATCGTGCAGACCGTCAGGGTGCCGGTGCGGAAGTTCGAGCGCGTCGCTCGCCCCGTCAGATGCTCGGCCAGCAGGGCATGAACGTCTGCGAGCCGCAGCGTCGTGCAGTCGCCCTCGCGTGCGGCGGCGGCCTCGATCCGAGCCAGCTCCACCGTGAACTGCGGCAGCTGCCAGGCGTCCGCCCGGTTGACCTCGGCGAGCCTGCGCACCCCTTCCCGCAGGGAGGTGACCCACTGCGCGGCGTGGTCGCAGCCGCGCAACTCTGCCAGGGTGCCCCCGAGCCGGTTGATGAACTCGGCGAATCGGCCGACGAGGTCGATGTCGCTGCTGTCGAGATCGGGCAGGGCGAGCGTCGTCCCGAGGTGGTCGTGGTCCCGGCCGTCCAGGGCCGCGCCGACGAGAATCCGATCGAGCCCGCTACGCCAGGTGTTCTGCGCGAAGCGGCTCAGTCCGTAGTCGCCGCGATGCTCCTCGTCGAGGCCCCAGCGGACCGTGACCTCGCCGACCCAGTCGCCCATCCGGTCGAGGTCGTCTGCCTCGAAGCCGAACCGCCGCCGCACCGGCGCCGAGCGCGCGAGGTCGAGCACCTCGCCCACCGTCAGCCGGGAGTCGGCAAGGGTGATGAGACGCGCCGCCAGCTCCAGGAGTGGATTCGTCTGGGAGGGTGCGCGATCCGCCAGGCGCACACGAAACCCGTGCGCCGGGTGTCCGAGGAGAGTGGTGGCGTCATCGGGACCCCGCGAGGTCTTAGGTCCGCTCGGGCTGGTCTCACCCGCGTCGGCAAGGAGGGCGTCCAACCCGAAGCCGGCGTGGACCAGCGGCGCGAACACATCGATGTCGGGGCACATCACCAGGATGTCGCGCGGTTCGAGGGTGGGGTCGTCCGCCAGTAGGCCGGTCACCACCTCCCGCAGGACCTCGACCTGGCGGGCCGCACCGTGGCATGCGTGGATCTGCACCGAGCGGTCCCAGGCAGACACCGTGCGGGTGGCCCGTTCGGCGGGATCGGGCACATGGTCCTCGCGCAGGTCGGCCTGCAACCACCTCAGCAGGGTGGGCACCGGTCTCTTCGTGCGCGCTGCATCCGCCGCTTCGACGCTATCGAGCTGCTCGGTGACACCCAGCGGGTCGTCGACCCCACCCGCGACGCAGAGGGTGCGCTGCAGCTCGCGGGCGTCCCGTCCGAACCCGGCCAGGAGAGGATGGCGCACGAGCTCGACGCTGCGATCGTGTGCGCGTCGGATCGGTCCGACCGATACCTGCGCAGCGAGCGCGTCCCAGGCGGCCGGGGAGGCCTGGGGGAGCCAGAGGTGCACGTCGCGGCGCTGCGCAAGCGCGCCGATGAGCTCGGCCTCGCTCACCGCGATGCGGGTGTGACCGAAGAGCGAGAGCCGGCCCGGCAACTCGAGGTCGTCGTCCCCGCTGCGCAGCGCGGCGATGACCTGCCCATGCCGGACGTCCGGCGGCGGCGCGTCGACGAGGTCGAGCACCCGTCGCCACAGGTGGGGCTGCCAGCTGAGGTCCGGCTCCAGCAGTCCGCCGAGCCCGTCACCGTCACCGGCACCGGTTGCGGCGACCGCCCCTTCGTCCGTCCCGCCAGCATCGGTCGAGGCTCGGGTCAGGCGCCATGCGGTGATGAGGCTAGGGCGCTGCACGGCATAGGAGGCGAACAGGCCCGCGAGCCGCCGGGCCACGGCGTAGCGCCGACCGCGTCGCGGGTCATCGACCGCCCCGTCGTGCCCGAGGTGCGCGGCGAGGGTGGTGGCCCAGGGCTCGTCGAGCGATTCGTCGATGGCGCGCAGCACCGCCCAGGCCAGCCGGTCGGGGTGCCAGGGGTCGTCGTACTCGACACCGAGAACAAGCGCCACAAGCGAGTGCGGGTTGAGGAAGCGAACGCCGGCGCAGACCCCGTCGCGCGCCCCGCCCTCGGCGCCAAGCCGGTGCGACAGCCGTTGGGCCAGCCACCTCTCGACACCCTTTGCGGGCACCGCGACGAACTCCTGCGCGAAGGGGTCGGCCAGGGGGCGCGCGAGCAGCTCAGCCAGGCCATCGGCGAGCTCGCCGATAGCGTTGGCGCGGTGCACGTGAAGTGTCACGTTCGCGACCCTAACCGGCGCCACCGACAAGCCTCGTGAGGCAGCCTGCCGGGCCGGGTGCGCCGGCCCGAGTACTTGCGCGGGACGAGTCGGACGCGTGGCTCGGGCACTCGGCCCGACACCGCAATTGTGGCCAAAAGACGGGCGTGACTAGGTAATTTGGCTCTGTCGCCGCCTCGGCTGCGCCGATAGTGTTGCCGGCACAACGGAGGGTAGCGAGGCACAGGGGCTCGTTGCGTCCGCGTCAGCAGGGGGTTCCAGGGATGATCCGTCGTCTCCTCTCGGTGTCGAGTGCCGCGGCACTGGCCGGCGCAGCAGTCATCACACCCGCGCAAGCGGTCGCTGCCGTACCGGCCGCCGCGGTCGCGCCAGCGCTGATATCCGCTCCGCTGAACTCGCTCCCTGCCGCGCCCACGGTGCAACCTGTCAGCGATCCGCCGGGACCGGGAGCCGGCCGGGACAGCAGTGGCCGACGCGTGCCGGCTGCCGTCCAGGGCAGGCTTCGCGGCACGGTCGTCGCCAAGACCAAGGGCATCTCGTGGGTGCGCTGCGGCGCAGCCCAATGCACGACGGTCCAGGTGCCGCTCGACTACGCCAAGCCCGCTGCCGGCACCGTGGACCTGACGGTCTCGCGCCGCCCGGCCGACAACCCCAAGGGGCGGATCGGCCTGTTGTTCACCAACCCGGGAGGCCCGGGTGGACCGGCCGCCTACACCGTGGGGACCTTCGCTCAGGTCCTCGGTCGCGACGCGCGGGCGCGCTTCGACATCATCGGCGTCAACCCCCGCGGCACCGGTGACGATCAGCCCGCCCTGTGCGAGGGCAAGCCCGGCCAGAAGGTACCTGACGACCCGGGCTGGGTCTTTCCTACCAACGCTGCGCAGGTCACCGCTCAGCTCGCCATCGACGCCTTCAACCGCGGGCTGTGCAAGAACTCCAAGCCTGCGATCCTCTCGCACATGTCCTCGGGTGACTCGGCACGCGACATCGACGCGGTCCGGGCGGCCCTGGGTGAACGCCGGATCAACTACTACGGCATCTCCTACGGAAGCCACCTTGGTGCCACGTATTCCCAGCTCTTTCCGCGCCGGGTCCGCACGATGGTCGTCGACGGCACGCTCGATTCAGTCGCCTGGACGACCGGACGCGGCGATGCGGCGCGCACGCCGATGACGGCCCGGCTCGGCTCCCAGCTCGGCGCCCAGGACGCGCTCATGTCGGCAATCGGCGAATGTGAGCGGCTCGGCCCCAGGTACTGCGCCGAGCACAAGACGATCCGTGCCGATTGGGCGCAGTTGCGCAAGCTCAAGACCGCGCCCATCAAGCTTGCCGACGACTTCTACATCACTTACGACGTCATCGTCGCGTTGACGCTCGGCGGTTTGTACGACCCCGAGGGCGTTCCCGATGTGCTGACGATGATTCACATGTTCGCCACGATGGCGAAGGAGGGGTCCACGCCAGCGAAGCAGAGCGTGACCCAGGCACGCCTCGCCTACCAGGTCGTCCAGCATCGCGACGAGGTCAACCGCCGCACGAGGCTGGGTTATAACCCGCCGGCCGCCGCGGAGGAGGAGGAGCCGCCCGCGACACCGATGTACTTCGCGTCGTTCACGGGTGTCGTGTGCGACGACGGTGTGGGGCCCGCCGACCCCCAGGCGTGGGTCCGCAGCGCGGCGATCGCCGACCGCAAGGCACCAGGCTTCGGATCCCTGTGGACGTGGTCGTCCTCGATTTGCGCGGGGTGGCCGTTCCACTCCACCGGTGTCTACCGCGGCAGCTTCACCAAGCGAGCGGCCGGCGGCCTGCTCATCATGAACTCGACGCACGACCCGGCGACGCCCTACTCCGGGGCCCTGAAGATGCGCCTGCTGCGCCCCGATTCGCGCATCGTCACCGTGCCCGGCTGGGGCCACAGCGTGCAGGACACTTCGGGGTGCGCGAGCCGGGTCCGCCGCGACTACCTCATCAGCGGCGCCCTACCCAAGCGTGACCGGACGTGCGCCCACGATCACGCACTCTTCACGCGCCTGAACTGAGCTCGACCGGGACGCGACAGCGCCACCCGCATTCGGGTGGCGCTGTCCCAGGCAGGGGCCCGCTCGGGTTAGTCTCGACGACGCTATGAGTACCTCGGCCGCCGAGCACCTGTCCCCGTCCTTTCCCGAACGCGCAGCTTGGGGCACCGCCGCAAAGTTGCGGGCCTGGCAAGCTGAGGCGCTGTCCCTCTACCTGGAGCGCCAGCCACGCGACTTCCTGGCCGTCGCGACCCCCGGAGCAGGCAAGACGACCTTCGCGCTGCGGGTCGCAGCCGAGCTGCTCGAGCGCTCGATCGTCCAGCGCATCGTCATCGTCGCGCCGACCGAGCACCTGAAGACCCAGTGGGCCGAGGCGGCGGCGCGCGTCGGCATCCGCATCGACCCCGGCTTCACGAATGCCCAAGGCGGCCATGGCCGGCACTTCCACGGGGTCGCACTGACCTACGCAGGGGTCGCGAGCAAGCCGCTGCTGCACCGGGCTCGCTGCGAGAACGCGCG
>JAUNUZ010000018.1:0-2757 GCA_030537915.1 Micrococcales bacterium | reverse complement strand
CCCTGGTCATCCTCGACGAGATCCATCACGGTGGGGACGCGCTCTCCTGGGGAGAGGGGATCCGCGAGGCCTTCGACCCCGCGACCCGACGCTTGGCCCTGACCGGAACGCCCTTCCGCTCGGACACGAACGCGATCCCCTTCGTCACCTACGCGCAGGATGCCGACGGCATCCGTCGGTCGGCGAGCGACTACAGCTACGGCTACGCCAAGGCGCTGGCCGACGAAGTGGTTCGCCCGGTCCTCTTCCTCGCCTACGGCGGCGCGATGCGCTGGCGGACGCGCGCGGGTGACGAGATCGCGGCGAGGCTGGGGGAGCCCGCCACCAAGGATGTCATCGCCCAGGCGTGGCGCACGGCGCTCGATCCGAAGGGGGAATGGATCCCCTCGGTGCTCGCCGCGGCCGATCGGCGCCTGACCCAGGTGCGTCGGCATGTCCCGGACGCGGCCGGTCTCGTCATCGCCTCGGACCAGACGAAGGCGCGCGCCTACGCCAAGGTGCTGCGCCAGATCACCGGCGAGGCCCCGACCGTCGTGCTCTCCGACGACGTCGGCTCCGGGCGGCGCATCGAGGAGTTCGCCGCGAGCGACTCGCGCTGGATGGTCGCGGTCCGAATGGTGTCCGAGGGCGTCGACGTGCCGCGGCTGTGCGTCGGCGTCTACGCGACCGCGACCCAGACCCCCCTCTACTTCGCCCAGGCCGTAGGCCGATTCGTCCGCGCCCGCAAACGGGGCGAGACTGCTTCGGTCTTCCTGCCCAGCGTCCCGACAATCCTCGCGCACGCCTGCGCGTTGGAAGCCGAGCGCGATCACGCTCTGGATCGACCCAAGGGTGTCGGCGAGGAGGACATGTGGGCGCCCGAGGAGACGCTCCTGGATGAGGCGAATCGCGAGCGCTCTACCCCCGACCCGGGAGTAGACGAGCTCGCGTTCGAGGCGCTGGAATCGAATGCGGAGTTCGATCACGTTCTCTTCGACGCCGAGCAGTTCGGGCTGACGGCGGCGTCGGGCTCGCAGGAGGAGTCCGAATACCTCGGCCTGCCGGGCCTGCTGGAACCCGGCCAGGTGGCCGACGTACTCCGGCAGCGTCAGCAGGAGCACTCGCGCCGGTCGTCCTCGCGGGCCGTGCAGTCGGCGCAGCCGGCGCCGCTGTCGGCCCACCGCGCGCTGACGGCCCAGCGCAAGGAGCTCAACAGCCTCGTGTCGGCCTACGCCCGCAAGACGGGTTCGCCGCATGGCGTCGTGCACTCGGACCTGCGGCGCCGCTGCGGGGGACCGGCACTGGATCAGGCGAGCTCGGATGAGGTGACGACGCGCATCGACACGATCCGGCGCTGGTTCGTCGGGCGCACCTGAGCCATGAGCGTCGTTGGAGCCTGACGCCCTCAGGCGTCGGCAGGCTGCGCCTGCGCCGCCGCTGCCTGCACGAGCGGCAGCGTGCGCCGTGTGATGTGGGTGGCGAGCACGATCTGGGTCGAGGCGCGTTCGATTTGCTCGTGCTCAACGATGCTGTCGATGACCCGCTGCAGGTCGGCGTTGCTGCGCGCGACCGCGACCACGAGCATGTCGAAGCTGCCCGTGATCGTGTAGGCCTCGATGACCTCTGGGATCGCGCCGAGGTGGGAGGCGATCGGAGTCTGCCCCGTCGTCTGGCGAATCTGGAGCTGGCAGAAGGCCATGACGGGGAATCCCGTGGCCGTGGGGTCGATCGTCGGAGCCATCGACGTGATGACGCCGCGCTCGATGAGGCGGTCGAGGCGCGCCTGGACGGTGCCGCGCGCGACCCCCAGATCCCTGGAGGCACCGAGCACTCCGATTGACGGCTGCTGCGTGAAGAGCGTGATGATCCGCCCGTCCAACCCGTCCAACCCGTCGATCCCGGCGCCCATGCCGAACACCGTACCGGCAGCCGTGGCCTCGTCTGAGAGGATTCGCAGCATGGCGCAACGTCCCTCCGGCTGGTACGACGACCCCGACTCACCCGACCTCCTGCGCTACTGGGACGGCGTCGTCTGGACCGAACACGTCACCAGCAGGCGACCCACGCCGCCGCCCTCGGCCTCGCGGCCCGCGATCAACGAACCAGCTGCGGGCGGGTCGACGCAGCAGTGGGCCGAGTATCAGGCCAGGCAGGCGTTCGGTGAGCGCACCGGAGCGCCGGCAGGCGCGGGGCGCAGCCGGGGCGCCGGCAGGCTCGATGACCCCACCGGTGCATCGGCGGCCGGGCGCCGCGGTCGCGGGGACGGCAGCGTCCTTGCCGGCTGGTGGCGCCGCGTCGGGGCGTTCTATATCGACACCCTGCTTGTCTCGCTCGTATGCCTCCCGCTGACCTGGTCTCGCTATCAGGCAATCTCCATCGAGATGGACGGGGTCCTCGAAGCGATCACCAAGGCCACGGTCGCGGGGAGCGCCGCCCAGCCCCAGATCTCCCCGCAGCTCATTTCGGACGCAACCTTCATCGGCGTCGTCCAGACCGTCGTCTACATCCTGCTGGAAGTCTTCCTGCTGACCCGCCGCGGCGTGACCCCCGGCCGGTTCGTCACACGGATCAGGGTGCGGCGCGTGGGAGCCGACGAACGGCTCGATGTCGCGACGGCCGCGCGGCGCACCCTCGTGAAGAATGTCTCCAACCTTCTCGGCGGGGTGCCCCTGGTCTCGCTGCTGGCCTCCGCCTTCCAGATCGTCGACTTCTTGTGGCCGCTGCGCGACCCTGGCCGGCAGGCGCTTCACGACAAGGTCGCGAGCAGCGAGGTCGTGC
>JAUNUZ010000473.1 GCA_030537915.1 Micrococcales bacterium | reverse complement strand
TTCGCCTGCGGATGCTCCCAGGCCGTCGTCGCGGGTTCCGATCCGCTGTTGGTTCGCAACTACGACTACGACCTCGACCTGTTTGAGGGAGTCATCGCCTCGACGAACTGGTCCGGACACCGCAAGGTCATCGGCACGAGCGACCTGCTCTGGGGCCTGCTCGACGGCATGAACGAGGACGGCCTCGTCGCGTCTCTGACCTTCGGAGGCCGGCCCGAGGTCGGCGACGGATTCGGCATCCCTCTGGTCATTCGCTACATCCTCGAAACCTGCGCCAACGTCGAGGACGCCATTTCGGCTCTCGGGCGACTGCCCATAGCGCAGTCCTACAACGTGACGCTCGCCGATACCTCTGGCGCACACGCCACCGTCTTCGTCGCACCGGACGAGCCGATCGCCCTCAGCAATCTCACCGTGGCCACAAACCACCGCCTAGACGTCGTGGAGCGTCCCGAGCACGCTCGTCGATTGGGCAGCAAGCCCCGCCAGGAGCACCTGGTGAGGCTCCTGGATGAGGACACCCCGCGCCATCGCCTGGTCGACGCCTTCCTGCAGGAGCCGCTTCGCGCCGAGCAGTACACGAACGGGTTCGGCACGCTCTATACCGCCGCCTACCGGCCGGCTGCCGGATCGGTGACCTATCGTTGGCCGGACAAGACCTGGGTGCGCACGTTCGACGATGTTGACGACCAGGTCGAGGTGACCCTCGCCGGGTGCTAGCGGGTGCGCACGCAGCGACCGCGGCACATGCCGGCGGGGTAGACAGGAGCCGCCATGAGCACGCCGACCGACCCCGCCGATCCCGCGGCCCTGGCCGCAGCCGCCAGAGAGTGCATCGACGCGCTGGCACGCAGCATCGAACTCGACGCCTTCCAGGAGCTTCTTGGACTGAGTCAGTACGTCGGTGAGGCCCTCGGCGCCAGCGCCCGGTCCTTGGCCGAGGCGAACTCCTGGACCGCGGTGGGTGGCCTCGCCGGCACGACCAAGCAAGCCGCATGGTCCCGGTGGCGGACCTGATCTGGTTGGGCCCGGTGGCGGATCTGACGCTGGGCGCAGACCGATCAATCCCCAGGACGTCCCATCTCGATCACGGGTCGCATTGGCGTGGTGAGGCTGCCGTCGACGCGGCGCGGCAGGTCCCATGCGTTCTCGGTGCGTAGCGGGATGGGTAACGCGGTGCCGGCGACGCCTTGGTAGGCCACTGGCCGGGTGAACCGGTCGAGCGCGCCCGAACCCACGGAGGTGGATGCGGGGGAAGTTGTCGAGGGCCATGGCCCGCCGTGGTGCTGCGCCCAGGTGGTGGCGACCCCGGTGGGCCACGCGTCCACCACGACCCTACCGGCGAGACCGGTCAACTCGGCCACAAGATCGGGCAGTTCGGGGTCGTCGGGCCCGTCGCTCATCACGGTCGCCACGAGGCAACCCTGCAATCGGCCCAGTATCGCGTCTCGGTGGGTGGCGTCGTCGTACTCGACCACGACGACCACTGGGCCAAAACACTCCTCGATCAGCGACGACCCCGGCTGGAGCAAGTCAGCGTCCGCCGCGAGGACGACGGCCGAAACGGCCGTGCCCGGGCCCGGCGCCACGACGTCGGTCATCGTCGTGGCGCCGGCGGCGAGGAGTCGGCCGATGCCAGCGGCGTAGGAACCCGCGATCTGGCTGGTCAGCAGCGGACCGCGCGGCTCACCTCGCCGCAGCGAGGAGACAATCTCCTCGGCGATGTCGGATCCGCGTGGCGCGAGAACGAGTCCGGGTTTGGTGCAGAACTGACCCATGCCCATCGTGAACGAGTTGGCGCATCCTGCCCCGATCGTGACCGCCCGGGCCTGCGCCGCCGAGGTGACCACGACCGGGTTGACCGTGCCCATCTCCGAGAAGACCGGGATGGGCACCGGACGGGCCGCCGAGAGCCCCGCGAGCGCCATACCCGCCTGCTGCGAGCC
>JAUNUZ010000017.1 GCA_030537915.1 Micrococcales bacterium | reverse complement strand
ATAGCCGGTGTGCTCCCGCTCACGCCGGGGACCCGTTTTGACACCCTTGATTGGCGCTCTGACCAGCGAAGTCCCATTATTAACAGGGGCTTTCGCTCAGGGCTCAAGCTGGCGGGCCGATGGGGAGGCGGGTCGAACCGCGCATCCGTTCTGGACATTCGCGGTCGCTCGATGGTCCACCCCCCGTACCCCTTCCGCGCTCCCAGGAGTTCGCCTTGCCGCATGAAGCCGCCCCCGCAGTCCAGTCGCCGACCCCGCACGTGCTCGTCACGGGCGCCACCGGCTTCGTGGGTCAAGCCATCGTCGAGCGGCTGCTGTCGAGCACCAACGCGCGCATCAGCGTTCTCATCCGACCACGGGGCGAGCGCACGGGCGCCGAACGCCTGAGCGAACTGGTCAAGAAGCCGGTCTTCGGACCCTGGCGCCACAGTTTAGGGGAGCGGGCCGCCAGCGCCGAGATCGCCAGCCGTGTCCGGGTCCTAGAGGGCGATCTGCGCGACGTCCCGGCCCTGCCGTCCGACCTCGACGCCGTTGTCCACAGCGCATCGTCCGTCTCCTTCGACGACCCGATCGACAGCGCCTTGACGACGAACGTCGGTGGCCCGCTGGCCCTCTATCGCGCGCTGGAGCGGGCCGGCAACGACCCACACGTCGTGCACATCTCGACGTGCTACGTCTCGACGGGGCGAGTGGATGTGGCCCCGGAGGCGCGTCTGGAACACGCGGCGGACTGGCGAGCGGAGTTGTCCGGAGCCCTGGAAACCCGCCGACGCCTCGCCCGCATACACGGCCCACAGGGTGCCGACCTGACCAAGGCACTTCGTCAAGCCGGTCGCGAGCGCGCGCACGAGCTCGGTTGGACCGACTCCTACACGATGACCAAAGCGCTGGGCGAGCGCGTCGCCGAAGAGATGTGGGCCCAGGCCGGTCGTCGTCTGACGATCCTGCGGCCGAGCATCATCGAGAGTGCCTTGCACCATCCGTACCCCGGGTGGATCGACGGCTTCAAGGTCGCGGACCCCCTCATCGCCGCCTACGCCCAAGGCCGGCTGATCGGCTTCCCCGGACAACCCGAGAACGTGCTCGACGTCATCCCGGTCGACTTCGTCGTCAGCGCCGCGATCGCCTCGCTACGGACTCCCCCGGAGCCCGGCGGTGTCGACTACCTGCAGGTCAGCTCCAGCAGGTCGAACCCCCTGACCCTGGGCGACCTGCGTCAATGGGTGCAGACCTACTTCGCGGCGCACCCGTGGATCGACAAGGACGGCAACGAGGTCCGCCCCGACCAGTGGCAGTTCAGCGACCCCGAGGCGCTCTCGCGCTGGGTGCGCCGCCGGCGCCGCGTCCTGAGCCGGTCTGCGGCCCTGCTCGAACTGCTGCCCGACGGCATGCTGACCTCCGCGCGGACCGCGGTGCGGCGAGGGCTGCGAGGCCTGGACGTCATGGGCGGATTCGTCGACCTCTATCAGCCGTACACGTGCGCGAGCACGACCTTCGAGAACACTCGCACCCGGGCCCTCCTGGCCGAGCACGCGCAGCCGAGCGACCGGCTCGACATCATGACGATCGACTGGCAGCGCTACCTCACGCAGGCGCATCTGCCTGCGATCGCGACCATCATGTCGCGGCGGGCGCAGCCCAAGCGCCGCGCTGACGTCTCCGGCCTGCCCACCCCCGGGCGCCACCCTGGTGCCTACGGTGCCCGAGCGGCCCGAGCACGCCACGCCGGTGGTCCCGACCCGGCGGAGGGCGCCAGGACGCCGGTCGGGGCACTAGGAGCCTGATCGCCCTTTCGCGCCCGTCAAGAGACCCTCGCTGCGGGCCTGGGCTTCGTCAGCTGGGTGCGGGCTCAGGTCAGGCAGGCGGGACCGAGCAGCGCCTTGAGGTCGCCGAAAAGTGCCGGTGACGCCGTCACCCGCAGGGTGTCGTCCAGGCGCATCACCACGGTGCGGCCCGGCTGCGTCAGCTTGACGTGGACCTCAGTGGCTCCGGGGTGCTCGTGCAGCACGTCCTTGATCCGCAGCGCCATGCCGTTCGTCGCGCGCGTCAACGGCATCGAGACGACGACCGGTCCCCGCGGACCCTCGGTGATGTCGGGCAGCGTCAGATCCTGGGCGTTGAGCGAGACCGTGTCATCGCGCCGATTGACCCGGCCGCGGACGACAACGACCGTGTCGGTCGAGAGCATCGTCGAAACCGTCATATACGTCTTGGGGAAGAACAGGCACTCGATGGCGCCCTCGAGGTCCTCGACGGTGACGATCGCCCAGAGGTCCCCCTTCTTCGTGCGCTTGAGCTGCAACGCCGTGATGAGGCCGGCGATCGTGACCGTCGCTCCCTCGGGCCGCCCGCCACCGGGCCCACCCGCGCCGTCCGCTCCCACAGCCTGATCCGGATCCACCGCCGTGACGGCCGCGATCGAGGTGTCGGCGTGCGTCGACAGGATGTGTTCGATACCGAAAAGCGGATGGTCCGAGACGTAGAGACCGAGCATCTCGCGCTCGAAGGCGAGCAGCGTCGACTTGTCCCACTCCCCGGCCGGAATCGGCGGCAGCGCCTGCAGCGCGGGCATCGCGTCGTGGCCGTCGAGCCCGTCCAACCCCGTGAAGGCCGCGAAAAGGGAGTCCTGACCGGCGGCCTCGTGACGCTTCTCCTCGACCAGGGCGTCGACATACTGCTCGTGGATACGGACGAGACCCGCGCGGGAGTGGCCCAGCGAATCGAATGCCCCGGACTTGATGAGGGAGTCGATGGTGCGCTTGTTGCAGACGAGCGCCGGCACCTTGCGCAAGAAGTCCTCGAACGAGGTGAAGGCGCCCTTCTCCGCCCGGGTGCGCACGATCGCCTCGACGACATTCGCCCCGACATTTCGGATCGCCTCGAGGCCGAAGCGGATGTCGTCACCGACCGCTGCGAAATAGCCGATCGAGGAGTTGACATCCGGCGGTAGCACCGTGATGCCCATGCGGCGGCACTCACCGAGGTAGAGCGCGGACTTGTCCTTGTCATCGCGGACGCTGGTGAGCAGCGCGGCCATGTATTCGGCCGGATAGTTCGCCTTGAGATAGCCGGTCCAGTAGCTGACCAGCCCGTAGGCCGCGGTGTGCGCCTTGTTGAAGGCGTAGTCCGAGAACGGGACGAGCACCCCCCACAGGGCCGCGATCGAGGCCTCGTTGAAGCCGTTCGCCTTCATTCCCCCGGAGAAGGGGAGGTACTCGGCGTCCAGGACCTCCTTCTTTTTCTTACCCATCGCGCGCCGCAGCAGGTCCGCATTGCCCAGCGTGTATCCCGCGAGCTTCTGGGCGATCTCCATGACCTGCTCCTGGTAGATCACCAGGCCGTGAGTCGTGCCGAGAATCGGCTCGAGAGCGGTCACCATCTCCGGCTGGAGCTTGCCCTTGAGCTGGGGATCGAGCGGGATGGGCTCCTGGCGGCCGTTCTTGCGCAGCGCGAAGTTCGTGTGCGCGTTGACGCCCATGGGCCCGGGCCGGTAGAGCGCGAGGGCCGCCGAGATGTCCTCGAAGTTGTCCGGCTGCATGAGCCGCAGCAGCGTACGCATCCCGCCGCCGTCGAGCTGGAAGACCCCGAGGGTGTCACCGCGCCCGAGCAGCGCGTAGGTCTTGGGATCGGACAGATCCTTGGACAGCACATCGAGGTCGATGTCCTCGTCGCGGTTCATCTTCACGTTCTCGATGGCGTCATCCAGGATCGTCAGGTTGCGCAACCCGAGGAAGTCCATCTTGACCAGCCCGAGGCTCTCGCACGTCGGGTAGTCGAACTGCGTGATGATCTGCCCGTCCTGCTCCCGCTTCATGATCGGGATGACGTCGATGAGAGGCTCGCTGCTCATGATGACCCCTGCGGCGTGGACCCCCCACTGCCGCTTGAGGCCCTCGAGCCCGAGAGCGGTGGTCGTGATCTCGCGGGCAGCAGGGTCCTGATCGTGCAGCGCGCGGAAGTCGACCGCCTCGGCATACCGCTTGTGCTCGGGGTCGAAGATGCCGGCCAGCGGGATGCCCTTGCCCATGACGTCCGGCGGCATCGCCTTCGTCAGCTGCTCCCCCATCGCGAAGGGGAAGCCCATGACCCGGCTCGCGTCCTTGAGCGCCTGCTTGGCCTTGATCGTGCCGTAGGTGACGATCTGCGCCACCCGTTCGCTGCCGTACTTCTGCGTGACGTAGCGGATGACTTCGCCGCGTCGGCGCTCATCGAAGTCGACGTCGAAGTCGGGCATCGACATGCGCTCGGGGTTGAGGAAGCGCTCGAAGATCAAGCCGTGCCGGATCGGGTCGAGGTCGGTGATCTTCATCGCGTAGGCGCACATCGAGCCCGGGCCCGAGCCACGACCGGGCCCGACGCGGATGCCCTGGGCCTTGGCCCAGGTGATGAAGTCGGCGACGACGAGGAAGTAGCCCGCGTATCCCTTGTCGAGGATGACCTGAGCCTCGTAGTCGGCCTGCTTGCGGGCGTAGTCGGGGATACCGGCGGGGAAGCGCTCGTGCAGCCCTCCCTCGACCTCCTTGACGAACCAGCTGCGCTCGTCCTCACCGGGTGGGCAGGGGAAGCGCGGCATGAAGCGCCCCTCGCCCTCGGTGAAGGACACCTCGCAGCGCTCGGCGATCGCCAGGGTGTTGTCGCACGCCTCGGGAAGCTCGCGCCACAGGTGGCGCATCTCCTGCGGTGACTTCAGGTAGAAGGCCTCGGCGTCGAATTTGAACCGGTTGGGGTCCATGAGCGTCGACCCGGACTGGACGCACAGGAGCGCCGCGTGCGCTGTTGCGTCCTCGGCCTTGGTGTAGTGCAGGTCGTTGGTCGCCACGAGCGGCAGGTCGAGCTGACGCGCCAGGCGCAGCAGGTCCTTCTGGACCCGACGCTCGATGTCGAGGCCGTGGTCCATGAGCTCGCAGTAGTAGTTCTGCGCGCCGAAGATGTCGCGGTAGTCGCTGGCCGCCTGAACCGCCTCGTCGTATTGCCCGAGCCGCAACCGGGTCGCCACCTCGCCCGAGGGGCAACCCGTCGTGGCGATGAGCCCCGAGCCGTAGGTCTGCAACAATTCGCGGTCCATCCGCGGTTTGAAGTAGTAGCCCTCCAGGCTCGCCAGCGAACACAGCCGGAAGAGGTTGTGCATGCCGACGTTGTCCTTGGCGAGCAAGGTCATGTGCGTGTAGGCACCCGAGCCCGAGACGTCGTCGCGTCCACCCGGCCCGTACTTCACCCGGGTCTTGTCGCTGCGGTGCGTGCCCGGGGTGAGGTAGCCCTCGATGCCGATGATCGGCTTGACGCCGTTCTTCGTCGCCTTCTTCCAGAACTCATACGCCCCGAAGATGAAGCCGTGGTCGGTCGTGGCGATGGCCGACATCTCCATCCGGGCCGCCTCGGCGGTGAGGTCGTCGATGCGTGCGGCCCCGTCGAGCATCGAGTACTCGGTGTGGCAGTGCAGGTGGACGAAGGAGGAGGACGACACGCTCGGCTCTCAGGGTTGAGGTGGGTAGAGGTCGACATGCATGTGCTCAGGCTCGGGCGAATCCCGCGGTCCGGTGGGAGCGGACTCCGGCATCCTACGACCGGGTCCTGACAGGGTGCGCCAGCCTACGACCCAGCAAGCAGGACCCGCACGACGGCGCTGCTCAGCGTCCCGCGAGCGCTCCGTCGGCGAGTCGGTCGAGCGCGCCTTGCAGGTCGTCGGGGTAGGTGCTCGAGTACGAGACGTAGTCACCCGTGCCGGGGTGCTCGAAGCCGAGGCCGACGGCGTGCAGCCACTGCCGCTCCAGGCCCAGGCGCACGGCCAGCGTCGGGTCGGCGCCGTAGAGGGGGTCGCCCACGCACGGATGTCGCAGCGCCGCCATGTGGACCCGAATCTGGTGGGTCCGGCCCGTCTCGAGGTGGACCTCGACGAGCGAGGCGGGGCCGAAAGCCTCGACGACCTCGTAGTGCGTGACGCTCGGCTTGCCCGACTTCATCACCGCGTACTTGTAGTCGAAGCCCGGGTGCCGCCCGATCGGCGCGTCGACCGTGCCGACGACGGGGTCGGGCAGGCCCTGGACGAGCGCGTGATAGGTCTTGTCCACCCGGCGGTTCCGAAAGGCGCTCTTGAGCTGCGAATACGCGTATTCGCTCTTCGCCACCACCATGAGGCCCGAGGTCCCCACGTCGAGCCGCGATACGATCCCCTGCCGCTCGCTCGCCCCGGACGTCGAGATCCGGTAGCCGGCCGCGACGAGGCCGCCGACGACGGTCGGCCCGACCCAGCCGACGCTTGGGTGAGCCGCGACCCCCACGGGCTTGTCGACGACGACGAGGTCGTCGTCGTCGTGGACGATCCGCATGCCCGCAACGGGCTCGGCAACGACCTCGATGCCCGGCGGCGGCGACACGTCGGGCAGCGTCACCTCGAGCCAGGAGCCGGCGTGGACCCGGTCGGACTTGCGGACGACGACGCCACCTAGGAGTGCGTGTCCATCGGCTGCCAACTGGGCCGCACGGGTGCGGGACAGCCCGAAGAGGCGAGCCAGCGCCGCGTCGACGCGTTCGCCCTCCAGTCCGTCGGGGACGGGGAGGTTTCGCACGTCAGCCACGTCGTTTCTCGGCATCCTTCTCGGCCTCCTCGAGGGGGGTGGTTTCGCTCGTCGGGCCGACTGCCGACACCTCGATGTCGCGGCCCGTGGTCGAGATCGACCCGTCGAGACCGATCCCGCGGAAGGTCGTGATCGCCAGCACTACGGCCGCAGTGCAGATGGCCGAGTCGGCGAGGTTGAACACGGGCCAGTTCGGCAGCGCCAGGAAGTCGACGACCCAACCGTGCGCAAAGCCGGGCGGTCGGGTGAGGCGATCGGTGAGATTGCCCGCGGCGCCGCCCAGGACGAGCCCGAGCCCCACCGCCCACCCCAGCGATCCGACCCGGCGCGAGACGAGTACCACGGCGATGACGACTGCGGCCTGGATGGCCGCGAAGACCGGGGTGATGTTCGTTCCGAGGGAGAAGGCCGCCCCAGGGTTGAAGAGGAGGTTCAGTTGGAGCACATGGCCGAAGAGTGGCTGGGACACACCGGGTGTCAGGGTCGACAGGGCCCAGGCTTTGGCGGCCTGATCCAGGCCCCACACGAGGGCACCGATGGCGAGGACAACAGCCGTGAGGGCAGGCCGACGTGGCCGGTCTCGCCCTGAGACCGGGGAACCGGGGGGCTGGGTGGGGTCGGTGTCGATCAGCGACGCTCCTGCTTCTGCTTGCATGACACGCACAGGGTCGCACGCGGGAAGGCCTGGAGTCGCAGCTTGCCGATCGGCTGCTCGCAGGACTCGCAGCGGCCGTAGCTGCCGCAGGCGATCCGCTCTAGTGCGCGGTTGGTCTGCTCCAGCAGAGTGCGGGAGTTTTGCGTCAGCGTCAAACCCTGCTCACGCTCGAGGACCTTACCGCCGGTGTCGGCCGAGTCGTCTCCGGAGCCGCCACCATAGTCGCGCATCAATCCTTCGAGATCCGACTCGGAGGCCTGTAGCTCGGCGGCGATACGCTCCTTGTCGGTCTCCAGCTCGATGCGGATCTCGGCGATCTCCTGGGCCGTCCACGCGTCCTCACCGGCCCGCACCGGGAGCGGTTCCTGCGCACCGGCGTCGGGCGACTTGGGTTGGGGAGTCTGCACAGCGGCCATGATGACCTCGTCCATTCATGTCGAGCCGCGGCGGCCGACGTGTGTCGTAGGTATTGGGCGGGCACAAGACCCGTCCCGGTTGGGGGGAGCGCGAACTGGAAGTGGGTTGAGCAAGGGGCCAGGATAGTCCCACGGACTGGCTGAACCTGCCGGATTCGGCACATCTTCGGACGGCCCCTCTGACGTCCACTCCCGCGACGAGGGCCGCCGCCGGGGATCGGCGCTCGAAGCGGCCGACGGGGCCCGCCTCCGCGAAGAGGTGGCCCCGCCGTCAGGTCTGGATCAGCCCTGGTGGGCATGCTCCGAATGGGGGTTCTCGTCGCGACCCTCGTGTCCGTCACCATCGTCGCCCTGCTGCTCGTGCTGGTTGTCCTGCTGAGCCTCGCCCTGCTGCCCGCCTTGTTCCTTGCCATCGTGCCCATCGCGGTCGTGCTCGTTGCCGTCGCGCTGGTCCTCGTGCGGACGGTCGCCGGCCACGGCGGGACCGTTCGAGCCCGACGGCAACACGCTGCCTGCGGCGGCGAGCTGATTGAGCTGGCCCTCGATGAAGCCGTGCAGGCGCCCGCGATAGTCCTTCTCGAAGGCGCGTAGCCCGGCGATGGTGCTGTCGAGCGAGACGCGCTCACGCTCGAGTTCGGCAAGGACGCTCTGGCTGCGCTGCTGCGCCTCGGCCAGCATGCCCGTCGAGCGCTCACGCGCCTCGGTAAGCAGCCGGTCGTGCGTGGCCTGGGCCTCGGAGGTCAGCCGGGCATGCTCGGACTGACCGGTGTTGAGCAGGTCATCGTGGCGGGTCTGCGCGGTGCGCAGCAGCTCGTCGTGCTTGGATTGAGCCTCGGAGACGATTTTGTCGCGTTGGGCGGTGGCATCGCCGATGAGCCGGTCGTGCTCGCTCTTGCCCTGCTCCACGTACTCGTCGTGCACCTTTTGGGCGAGCGCAATGACCCCAGCCGCATCGGCCGGTGCGCTGGTTGCCACCGCGGCCACGGGTGCGCCCTCCTGGGCCTGGTCGGCCTCCCGGTTCGCCTCGGCGGCGCGCGCGAGAGCCGCCTCTTCGTCGGACTTCGCCTTTGAAATCCGGGCTGCGGCCTCACTCTCGATCTTCTCCGCGTCGGCCTTTGCCTTGGCGATGCGCTCGGCGGCCTGGCGCTCGGCCTGCTCCACGTCCGGTCGCGCCTGCTGCCCGGCGGGCGCGGCACCCGTGCCACCGGACTCGGCGCTGCGGACCAACTGCGAATTCTCACCGCTCAAGCGGCGCAGCTCGGCGACGACCTCGTCGAGGAAGTCGTCGACCTCCTGCTCGTCGTAGCCGCGACGGAACTGGGTTGCGGTGAAGTTCTTGTTGAGAACGTCCTCGGGCGTGAGCGCCATGTGGTTCCCCTCAGGTGAGCCGGGTATGCCGTGTTGATAGCCGTGCGTACGAAATCGGGTGCTACCGATCGCAGGGGAATGACATGGGTCTCCCGAAAGACCCGAGGGCTCGGGCCCGTCTCCTCGGTCGTCACGCCCCCCGGAATTGCCACCCGCCGCGTATGTCACACATCACGTGTGCCACACGCCGCCAGTGCCACCGATGTTTGCCACCGATCATTCACGGATCAAGCACCCATAAATCATCCAACTTGCCTCAATAAGTTTACCAGCAAGGACAACCCGATCATCAGCACGATGAACGACAGGTCGAGGGAGACCGAGCCGAGCCGGATCGCAGGAATCGCCTTGCGTAGGGCGCGCAGCGGCGGATCCGTCGCCGTGTAGATGCCCTCGCACACGACGACCAGCGGGCCGCGGGGTGTCCAGTCACGGGCGAACACCTGGATCCAGTCGATGACCAGACGCGCGATGAGGATGATGATGTAGACGTTGATCAACCAGATGAGGACGCCGACGACGGGGTTCATACCTGCCAGTATCCGATAGCTGGCTGGATCGGACCTGACCGGTGACGCCGCGTGTCGGGCTCTGCACAAGGGTCAGGGCCACATCGAGAGAGGCGCGTCGCGCCGTGCTCAGCTCTGGTTGAAGATGCCCTTCGTTCCCTTGGCGGGCTCGCCGTCGATCGTGGTCACCTCGACGTCCGCCGGAGACAAGAGGAAGACCTTGTTCGTCACCCGCTCGATCGCCCCCTGCAGCCCGAAGACGAGGCCGGCCGCGAAGTCGACCAGACGCTTGGCGTCTGCGTCGTCGAGGTCGGTCAGGTTCATGATGACCGGCGTTCCCTCGCGAAAACTCTCGCCGATCTTCTTGGCCTCGTTGTAGGTGCGCGGGTGAATCGTCGTGATGCGGTGCACTCCGCCGACCTCCATGTCCTTGACGACCTCGCGCACCGGCGTGCGGCGGGGCAGGGGGGTGACGGCGGCACGACGACCCGCAGGCTCGTCGTCCTGCTCGGCCGCCATGATGGTGGACACGCCTGCGACTGAAGAGGTCGAGCGCTCGGGCGTCCGCTCACTTCGCTCGACGATCCGACGGCTGGGAGCCATCGTTGCTGTCGCAGCGGTTGCGCCCGCGGCACCCGCGACCCCGACCATGGCCGGGTCGCCCAGTTCTTCGGACGAACTCTCGGTGAGGTGCCGCCCCCGCTCGTCGCGGCCGTCCACGACCGTGCTCCGGTCGCGCTCATGGTAGTCGTCGTACCCGTAGGCGTCGTCTTCCTCGGCGAGTCCGAGGTACACCATCGTCTTGCGCAGGGCCCCTGCCATCGTGCGCTCCTTGCCTTGCTTGCTCAATTCGTCACTGCTCGTCGCCTAGCTAACCATGTGGCGGACGTGAGCCCAGGATTGCGCTACCGACACGCAGGTGTGTCGCCCCGGCGGCGACGGCGGCCTCCAGATCGCCGCTCATCCCCGCCGAGATGACGTCCGCGCCGGGATGCTCGCCCTGCAACTGCCGGGATAAGGCCGCCAGCCGCTCGAAGGCACGGTCGGCCTGTCCGCCCAGGGGCGCCACCCCCATGAGCCCGCGCAGGCGCAGCGACGGGCATTGCTCGACGACCCCCGCTACCTCGGGCAGCTCCCAGGGCGCCACCCCGCCTCGGCCGGGGCCCGTCCGCGCCGCGCCATTACCGCTATCTCCCACGTCCTGTTGTTCGTCGAGGTTGACCTGGATGAGCACCTCGAGGGTGCGCTGCGCGGCCTGCGCACCGCGCTCCAGGGCACGCACGAGCCGCTGCCGGTCCACCGAGTGGACGACGTCGGCGTAGCGCGCGACCGAGGTGGCCTTGTTGGTCTGGAGCTGACCGATGAAATGCACCCTCGGAAGGGTTTGGGGGGCCAAGGCGCGCAGCTGATCCAGCTTGGCAGCCGCCTCCTGGTCACGGTTCTCGCCAATGTCGGTGACCCCCAGTCGCAGGAGTCGGACGAGGTCGGGCGCGGGGAAGAATTTCGTCACGACGATGAGCGTGACCAGCGCCGGGTCGCGTCCAACCGCGTCACAGGCGGCCGCGATGCGGTCACGCACCGCGCTGAGGCCGCGGGTCAGCTCCAGAGTGCGGGCCTCGTCCTGCGCCTGCGCGTCTGGCAAGGTCGGGCCGCTCATCGGCGTACCCCTCGCACGACCCCGGCGAACCTGCCGGTGCGCGCTTGGCGGCGGTAGGAGTAGAGGTGAGGCGACTCGCGCGTGCAACCCGGCACCCAGGTGACCGCGACGCCACGGGCAACGAGTTGTTCGACAACCCCGGCGGCCACGTCGATTGCCGGTGTCCCCGTCCACGAGACGGCCACGCTCGCGGGGCTCACCTTTGCGGCGGCGTCCCGCAACTGCTCCGGGACCTCATAACAGCGGCCGCACACGCTGGGCCCGACCGCGGCCCTGATATGCCGCGCTCCCGAGCCGCGCATGACCTCCAGCGCGGCGGGGACGATCCCGCCGAGCATCCCGGGTCGGCCGGCGTGCACCGCTGCCACCACTCCGACGTTCGCGTCGGCCAGCAGCACTGGGACGCAGTCGGCGACGAGCACGGCAAGCGCCAGGTCGGGATTGGTGGTGACGATGCCGTCGACGGCCGGGGGGTCGCCGCGCCACGGCTCCTCGACGCGCGCAACCTCGACCCCGTGGCATTGCGCCATGAAGAGCAGCCGATCGCGCGGAACGTCGAGTTCCGTGGCCAGCGCGCGACGGTTCGCCTCGACGAGAACAGGGTCGTCGCCTACGTGGCCGCCAAGGTTGAAGGCACCGAAGTCACCGTCGGTCCGGATCTGCTGGCAGTCCTTTGCGGGATGCTCGGCGCTGGTGAACCCCCAGTCGAGCTCGCCGGGTGCCTCTTGTCCGGGTTCACCGGAGGGGACGGAACGCCAATAGAACACGGGCGCCACCCTACGCGGCGCCCGCGGTCGGGCCTAGTGAGCAAACACCGAGGCGCCCGGCCACGGTGATGGCGGGGCGCCTCGGTGTCGAGGATGCGACGGGCTACTTCAGGAAGTCCGGCACATCGAGGTCGTCACCCTCGTCGAAGGTCACGGTCCGCGGAGGCCGAGTGACCGGCTGGGGCTGCCGCGGGGGCTCCTGGCGGGACTGGTCCCTACCCTGCTCGCGGGCCTGATCGCGGCCGGCGTCACGCGCGAGGTCCGCGCGGGCGGGCTCCTCCCGACGACCGCCATAGGGGGCGGACAAGGGCGGTGGCGCCAGGCGCTGGACCGGCTCGTCGTCGACGATGGGCTCGGGCTGCACGCGTGGCGTGCTACCGAAGACACCCGGCTGCGAGCGCGGAGCGCCGTTCTGGCGACGCTGGTCGGACTGCGCAGCGGCTCCCGCGCGCTCGTCGCGACGCTGCTGCGGGCCGCCGCTATCGAAGCCTGCGGCGATCACGGTGACACGCACCTCGTCGCCGAGAGCGTCATCGATAACAGCACCGAAGATGATGTTGGCCTCGGGGTGCGCGGCTTCCTGGACGAGTCGAGCCGCCTCGTTGATCTCGAAGAGACCCAGATCGCTGCCGCCCTGGATGGAGAGCAGGACGCCGTGGGCGCCGTCGATGCTGGCCTCGAGCAGCGGTGAGGAGATCGCCAGCTCGGCTGCCTGCACGGCGCGGTCTTCGCCGCGCGCCGAGCCGATCCCCATGAGCGCCGAGCCCGCCCCCTGCATGACGGACTTGACGTCGGCGAAGTCGAGGTTGATGAGACCGGGTGTGGTGATGAGGTCGGTGATGCCCTGGACACCGGAGAGCAGCACCTGGTCGGCGCTGCGGAAGGCGTCCAGCATGCTGACCCCGCGATCGCTGATCGAGAGCAGGCGATCGTTGGGGATGACGATGAGCGTGTCGACCTCTTCGCGAAGCGCGCCGATGCCGGACTCCGCCTGGTTGGCGCGACGGCGACCCTCAAAGGTGAAGGGCCTGGTCACGACGCCGATCGTCAGGGCGCCGATGTTCTTGGCGATCCGCGCCACGACCGGCGCCCCTCCCGTGCCGGTGCCACCGCCCTCGCCGGCTGTGACGAAGACCATGTCGGCACCGCGCAGGGCCTCCTCGATCTCCTCCTGGTGATCCTCAGCCGCCTTCTTGCCGACTTCGGGGTCTGCGCCGGCACCTAGGCCGCGCGTGAGCTCACGGCCCACGTCGAGCTTGAGGTCGGCGTCGCTCATGAGCAGTGCCTGCGCGTCGGTGTTGATGGCGATGAATTCCACGCCCTTGAGACCGACCTCGATCATGCGGTTGATCGCGTTGACACCGCCCCCGCCGATGCCGACGACCTTGATGACGGCCAGATAGTTCTGTGGTGCTGCCACGTCGGGGGACCTCTCCTGAGATGAATGGCGACGGGTACTGTCGTGAATCGAGTACTGCCTTGATGTCTGGTTGAGCTGCACGTCTGCGCCGAGGACCGCCCGGCATCGAAAATAAAGATGACGAAATGCACTCAGCTTCGCGACATCCTACGCGACAGCGGATGCAGATCCGGCCGGACGCACCGGGGCGGACAAGTCTCGATGTCCAGTACAGGCAGCGACTTGCGGCTCAGCCCGTCGACACAGGCTGCGCCGGTACGCGGACGTCGAGGCTGCGGATCCCAGGGCGGTCCACGAGTGCGCGGACGACCGCCGCCTTGAGTTGCGAACGGTCGCGGCCCCCCCACTGCACCTCGACGTCGCCCAGGGACATGGTCACTTGGGCGTCCGAGCTCACTTCAAGGTCCCTGACCTGCGCACGTCGCTGCACGTCGAGGGCCGCGACGGCGGCGACGGCGGCTTGTCGCTGGGCCGCGTCACGCGCATTCGCCAGGTGTGCGACCGGCAGATCCGTCGGCTCCTTCTGGACCCTTTCGTAGGCGATCGCCGACTCGTCGAGCAGATCCGCCTGGCGCCCTGGCGCCGCCACG
>JAUNUZ010000472.1 GCA_030537915.1 Micrococcales bacterium | reverse complement strand
CGAAGAACTCCGGGGCCGCGTGCGAGGCGTCGATCTTGGTCACCTCGGTCGGCACCCCCGCCGCCTTGAGCGCGGCCTCGAAGCGCTCGGCCTGCGGTGGCGGAGTCGTGCAGTCCTGGCTCCCGTAGAAGAGGATGACCGGCGGCGTCGAGGAGTTCACGTAGGTGATCGGGCTGGCCTTCGCGGCGATCGGCTCACCCTGGGGCGAGTCGGGATCCGCGCCGATGAGCTGCCCATGTGAAGACTCCGCCCCCGGCTTGGCGCGCCCGCACGGGCCGGACTTCTGGTCCTCGGTGCGCTTGGTCAGGTCGTAGATCGCGTAATAGTCGACGATCGCCTTGACCTTGGTGTCCTCGTCCGTGACCCCGATGGTCCCCTGGAGTTCGGGCTTGTCGGGGGTCATCGCGACCATTGTCGCGATGTGGCCGCCAGCCGAATCCCCGCCAAGGACAAAGCGGTTGGGGTCCAGACCCAGCTCTGCAGCGTGCTTCTTGAGGTAGCGCACCGCGGCCGCGACGTCCTGCATGGGCTCCGGGAACTTGCCGTCCGGGACCAGCCGGTAGTCGACGGCGGCGATCGCGTAGCCGTGCTCGAGAAGGACGTCCCGGAACTGGTCGATCTTGATCTCGGTGTTGTTGATATCGGCCTTCTCACCGCCGGCCCAGCCACCCCCGTGCACCCAGACGATCGTCGGGAAGCCAGCTTGCGGGGCCTGCCCCGCATCGCCCGACGCGCTCGGCATGTAGAGATCGAGCTTGTGCTCCTTCATGCCGTCGTCGGCGTACACGATGTCGGTCCGCTTCGGGACGATCTCGACCGGCGTGCCACTCGCGGAGGACGTCTCGCTGGACACCTGCTGCGGTGGCGCGGCGCTCGTCGCGCCACCGGCCTCTGGCTGACCGCCACCACATCCTGCGACCACGATCGCCAACGCCGCACCCATACCGATCACACGAGCCCGCACTGGACACCCCCATCTCATCGACTGCATTACCGCGCCGGACCCTGCGGCCCTCCCCAACGCCTCCCCCCACCTTAAGGGGACCGCGGGAGCAAGTGGGATCCAGCAACCCCTGCCCCGCGGTTCCCGATTCGATCCGCCTCCAAGCACCCCTCCCGATGAGCGGGGCTCTTCGAACCCGCGAGGCAGCCCGCGCTAGGGGCGAGGCGTACCTGAGCGCTGTCCAGCGCAGGTCAGCGCAGCGGGTCGAAGGGGCGCAGCTCGAGGGGCAGCGCCCGGGTCGTGATCGTCTCGGCGAGGAGACGCCCGGACACGGGACCGAGCGTAATGCCCCACATGCCGTGGCCGCCGCCGACAAAGACCCGCTCGGAGCGCGTCGGGCCGATGAGCGGCAGTCCGTCCGGGGTGCACGGCCGGGCGCCGACCCACTCGTCCTGCCGGGACTCCAGGTCGGCCCCACGCAACAGCGGACGCGCCGCATCGACGATCGCGTCGATGCGCCGGGTGTCGAGGTTGGCGTCGGCCGGTCGGAACTCCATCATTCCGGCGACCCGCAACCGGTCCCCGACAGGCGTGCACGCAACGCGCTGGGTCGGGAAGTAGACCGGTCCGGCGGGCACCTGCTCCATGGGGACCGTGAAGCTGTAACCGCGCCCGGCCTGCACCGGGGTGCGCACACCGAAGGGGCGGGCCAGGTCGTTGAGCCAGGCGCCCGAGGCGATGACCGCGGTGTCGTACTCCTGCTCGGCGACGACCACCTTGTCCCCGCGCTCGCGGATCTGGCCGACACTGACTCCGCTGACGATCCGCCCACCACGCTCCATGACGGACCGGGCCAAGGAGGCGACGTACTGGCTGGGGTTGATGAAGCGCTGGTCGTGGAGCCGGATCGCGGCGCCGATGGCGGGCGATAGCGACGGCTCGATCGCCCGGGCCTCGTCGCCGGACAGGGTGTCGAACTCGATGCCCTGTCCCGCCGCGTGGATGTGCTCGATCTCCT
>JAUNUZ010000471.1 GCA_030537915.1 Micrococcales bacterium | reverse complement strand
GATCTCGGTGAAGTGGGCTGCTCGAGTTCACCGCGTGCCCTTGAATGAGTTTCTTGTGCTTCTGCACAAAGCGATAGCGGCAAAAGAGGCTGAGTCCTCGACTGAGTGAGGGACAGGACGTGCCTCTTTGTCTTCCGTGAACAGGTCGATCGGGTTCTTCGCGCCAACGTCATCTTGCTGTTGTTGCGAAGGATGGGCTGGCGTGGACTTTCGGGGCATGAGAGGTGGCGTCAACCCATGGAGGCAACATCGTGGCCTGCGAGGAGTCGTTCGAGGACGAGATCGCCGGGTCACGTGCCGAGGGTGAGTGGCGCGACGACAACTTCCCGCGCCCGCGCGGGGCACCGGCCTAGCGCCGAGACGGCTCGACATCTGGGGTGATCCGACCGGAGAATTGGCCGACGTGGCTTCGAAACGCGTCTGGATCGTCTGGCTCATCGGTGTATTCGGCTATTCCGTGGCCGTCATGCAGCGCACGACCTTCGGTGTTGCCGGCGTCGAAGCAGCCCGGCACTTCGCCGCCCCGGCCGGCATCATCGGCCTCTTCGTCGTCCTTCAGCTGCTGGTGTACGCGCTCCTGCAGATCCCTGTCGGGGTGCTGCTAGACCGCTTCGGTAGTCGCCTGTTGCTCGGGACCGGTGCCTTCGTCATGTTCCTGGGCCAGGTCGCCCTCGCCTTCGCCGACTCGGTCCCCTCCGGAGTCATCGCCCGCATCCTCGTCGGAGCCGGGGACGCGATGACCTTCTCCAGCGTGCTGCGCCTGGTGCCGTCGTGGTTCCCCGCGAAGCGGGCGCCGCTCATGACGCAGCTCACCGGATTGCTCGGGCAGAGCGGCCAGATCGCCTCCACGATCCCCTTCGCGATGGTGCTCGTGGGTGCCGGATGGCGACCCGCCTTCCTCGCCGCCGCAGCGGTGTCCCTGCTCGCCATGGTCCTAACGCTGGCGTTCGTCCGCAATTCACCCGGCCCCGGCCGGACCCGGCTGCCCGAGCACGAGGCGATCGACGCTGACCTGCGGGCGAAGCTGCGCGCCGTCTGGTCTCATCCAGGCACCCGACTGGGCCTGTGGACCCATTTCACGACGTGCTTCTCCCCCATCGCGTTCGCGATGATGTGGGGTTTCCCCTACCTGACCGCCGGTGAGTCGCTGACGCGCCCGCAGGCCAGCGCCCTGATGACGATCTTCGTCGTCAGCGGCCTCGTCGTCGGCCCGACTCTGGGAGTGCTCACCGACCGGCATCCGCTGCGCCGCAGCAACCTCGCCTTCGCCGTCGTCGCGGGCGAGGTCATCCCGTGGATCGTCGTCCTCCTCTGGCCCGGCGCGGCGCCGATCTGGCTCCTGGCCATCCTCATGGTGGGCGTCTCCGCCGGCGGGCCAGGCTCCGCGATCGGCTTCGACTTCGCCAGGACTTTCGTGCCGGCCCATCGCCTCGGCACCGCGACCGGCATCGTCATCATGGGCGGCTTCGGCGGGGCGCTCGTGACGATCCTGCTTGCGGGCGTCGTGCTCGACCTCGGCGGAGGCTACGACCTCACGACCTTCCGCTGGGCCATGGCGACTCAGCTTCCACTCTTCGCGATCGGCATCGTCGGCATGTATCGCTCCCGTGCCAAGGTGCGCGCCCGGATGGCCCACGAAGACGGCATCAACGTCGCGCCCCTGGGCAACGCCATCGCTGCCCGCTTCCGTCGGCGCTGAGGACGATCCGAGGACGTCGATCACCGCAAGCCCAGACCATGGCGTGGAGTAGCGGTGCACACCGTGCTGCAACAGGGGCCAGCAACGGTCCCGAGTGCACCGCCGTGCTTCAACGGGCGCGCGCCCGTCTCCCCTCGGCGGTGCGCCCGGCCGCGTGGCGGCGCATGACGACGAGGGCGATGACGGTGAAGACGACGCCTTCGATCACCCAGAACGCCGGCCCCTCTCCGAAGCCGAGGAACATCGAGATGAGCGTACCCACGTGGAAACC
>JAUNUZ010000016.1:11599-14173 GCA_030537915.1 Micrococcales bacterium | reverse complement strand
AACGACACCACCCAACGAATGGCCGCTGACGTTATCGTCCAGGCCGCCGCCATTTCCGCCCGCCTCGGGCGCCCACGCACGAAAGGTGCAGCATGACCCCCGACGAGATCCTCCAGGAGATGTACGACCAGACGCTGGTCGGCAACGGCCCGCGCGTCCTTGAGTTGACGCACGTGGCGCTCGGCATCGACGTGGAGCCGCAGACGCTCCTCTTCGACTCGCTCATCCCGGCTCTGGAAGAGGTCGGGGCACGCTTCGAGCGCGGCGACTTCTTCGTGCCCGAGATGCTCATCGCGGGCCGCGCGATGGCCGGCGCCATGGAGGTGCTGCGGCCGCTTCTCGCCGAGACCGGCGTCGAGACGATCGGCAAGTTCCTCATGGGCACCGTCCAGGGGGACGTCCACGACATCGGCAAGAATCTCGTCTGCATCATGCTCGAGGGCGCCGGCTTCGAGGTCATCGACCTCGGGGTCCAGGTCAAGCCCGAGAAGTTCGTGGCTGCCATCCACGAGCACCAGCCGGACATCGTCGGTTTCTCGGCCTTCCTCACCACGACGATGCCGATGTTCAAGGCCAACCTCAACGCGCTTGTCAAGGCCGGCCTGCGCGACCAGGTTCTCGTGATGGTCGGAGGCGCCCCGGTCACGCAGGAATACGCGGACGCGGTGGGCGCCGACGGTTACGCCGCAGACGCCTCCGCCACGGTCAAGAAGGCCAAGGTGCTCATGCGCGAGCGCCGCGCCAAGGTCTCCGCCTGAGGCGCTTCCACCTACCCACTTGCGTCTGCAGCTCGCCTTTCATCAGAAGGAGTCGGCCTTGTCCGTCGAACCCAAGCACACCGTCCTGCGCTCAGCGACCAAAGAGGTCGTCCTCGGATCCGATAAGCCATTTGTCATCATCGGCGAACGCATCAACCCCACTGGTCGACGGATCTTCCAGGAGCAACTGCGCGCCGGTGATCTGTCGGCCATCGAGCGGGATGTCGCCGCGCAGGTCGCCGCGGGGGCCAACGTCCTGGACATCAACATGGGCGTGCCACTCACGGACGAGGCCGAGTTGCTCGTCAAGGCAATCCAGCTCGTGCAGACCCTGACCGACCTGCCGATCTGCATCGACTCCTCGGTCGTCGAGGCCCTCGAAGCGGGACTGGCCGCCTATCAGGGTCGCGCGCTTGTCAACTCGATCACCGCCGAAGACGAGCGGATGGAGCAGGTGCTGCCGCTGGTCAAGAAGTACGACGCGGCCGTCATCGCCCTACCCAACGACGCGGACGAGATCCCGATGGAGGCCGACAAGCGCATCCAGCTGACCGAGAAGATCGTGCGGGTCGCCACCCAGGAGTACGGCATCGCCATCGAGGACATCGTCATCGACCCCCTGGTCATGCCGATCGGCGCGGATCCCGGTGTCGGCCGGTCCGCGCTGGAGACGGCGCAACGTATCCACGAGCGTTGGGGCCTGAACATGACGTGCGGCGCTTCCAATGTCTCCTTCGGCATGCCCGGTCGGCACGCGATCAACGCGTCGTGGCTGCCGATGGCGATGACCGTCGGGATGACGAGCGCGATCATGGATGCCCGCACCCCGCAGATCGTCGAGGCTGTTCGCGCGGCCGACGTGCTCCTGGGCAACGACGAGTGGGGCATGTCGTGGATCTCCGCCCACCGCGCCAATCTGGCCAAGCAGAAGGCTCAGGCAGAGGTCGCCGCGGGGGCCGCCTCATGACGAAGAAGCCTGACACCGTCGAGCCCGATCAGCCCCCGACCGGCGTCGAGGGGCTGGGCCGCGAGGGGCTCGTCGAGCAGCTGCCGGCCCAGCAGGGCAGCGGCGACGGGACGGGCCGGGTGGCCCTCAACTTCACCCCGCCGGGACGCAGCGTGCGGGTGCCTCCTGGCGTGTCGGTCTTCGACGCCGCGAGCTGGAACGGCATCGCGATCGACTCCACGTGTGGCGGCCACGGCACGTGCCGCAAGTGCAAGGTGCGCCTGAGCACGGGCAGCGCGCCGATCACGCGGCACGACGTGCGCACCTTCAGCGAGGCCGAGCTCAAAGACGGTTGGCGCCTGGCCTGCCTCGTCAAGACCGCGATGGATCTGGATGTCGAAGTACCGCCGCTGGTCACGCGGCCCAAGGCCGCGACCGTCGGGGTCGGACGGCAGGTCATCCTCCGGCCGTCGGTGCAGAAGCGCTACCTCGAGCTCGACGAGCCCAGCCTGGCGGACCAGCGGACCGACCTGCGTCGGGTCCTGGACGGGATCGACGATCTCGAGCTGACGGCCGACCTGCACGCGATCCGGCGCGCGGCCACGGTGATCCGCGAGGCGGACTACAAGGTCACGGCCGTCATCTTCGACGAGCTGCTCATCGACGTCGAGCCGGGTGACACGACCGAGCGACGCTTCGGCATCGCCTACGACCTGGGCACGACGACCGTCGTCGCGACTCTGCTGGACCTGTCGACCGGCACCCCGGCGGGCGTCGCGTCGATGCTTAACGCGCAGCAGCCCTTCGGCGGCGACGTCATCACTCGGATCAGCGCGACGATGATGGATCCGGACGCGGCCGGTCGCCTGC
>JAUNUZ010000016.1:0-11589 GCA_030537915.1 Micrococcales bacterium | reverse complement strand
GGGAGTTGGCTCAGAGCACCCTGCGGCAGCTGGCCGAGGAGGTGCTCGCCGAGGGAGGCGTCGAGCCGGAGGAGGTCTACGAGGTCGCCCTCGCGGGCAACGCGACGATGGTGGCGTTGCTGCTCGGCGTCGATCCCGAGCCGCTGGGAGTCGCGCCCTTCATCATGTCGAGCGCCGGCTTCCCCGATCTGCCGACCGCCGAGATCGGGCTGTCGCTGCATCCGGGGGCTCGCGCGGTACTGTTCCCGGCCCTCGGTGCCTATGTGGGTGGCGACATCGTCGCCGGGATGCTTGCCGCCGGCATGGACCGGGACAAGCGCGCGCGGCTCTTCATCGACGTCGGCACGAACTGCGAGATCGTCCTGTCCGACGGCGAACGGATCGTCTCGACCGCGGCGCCGGCCGGCCCCGCCTTCGAGGGTGGCTCGATCCGATGCGGCATGCGGGCCGCCGAGGGCGCGATCGAGGTCATCACACTGAGCCCGCAGGCCGATGCGCAGGAGCCCGTGAAACTCGGGGTGATCGGCGACACCGAGGCGCGCGGCATCTGCGGCTCGGGGCTCGTCGACGCCGTGGCAGAGCTCGCGCGGGTGCGCCTGCTCGACACGAGCGGGCGCTTCGTCTCCTCGGAGGAGGCGGCCACCATCGCCCCCGCGCTCGCCGACCGCTTCACGGCGATCGAGAAGGAGCGGGTGTTCATCCTCTACCGGCCGACCCCCGACGCAACCCCACAGGAGAGCGTGTATCTCTCCCAGCGGGACGTGCGGGAGCTGCAGTTCGCCAAGGCCGCGATCTCGACGGGCTGGTCGTTGCTGCTCGATGCGTTGGACCTCGAACCGCGCGATGTGCAGCAGGTGCTGCTCGCCGGTTCGTTCGGCAGCTATCTGTCGCCGGCGTCGGCAGTTCGGGTCGGGTTGGTGCCGAAATTACCCGTCCTGCGGATTGTCTCGGCCGGCAATGTCGCCGGTGAGGGCGCCAAGATGCTGCTGCTCAGCGCCCGCGAACGCGCGGGCGCCGAGGCGCTGCTCGAGGAGGTGACGTATGTCGAGCTCTCCGATCGCGCCGACTTCAACGACCGCTTCGTCGACCAGCTGGCCTTCCCGGTCTGACACCCCGCTGCCCGCTGTACCGAGGGGGCCGAGTGATCCGCAGCTGCCGAGCCAGGCCGCACAGCTCGGGCTCATCGCGTGCGGTGCGCTGGCGCGGCCGGCCGCCCAGATCGCCGAGCGTCGCGGTTGGGCGATGGACGTTCACCCGCTGCCGCCTCTGCTGCACAACCAACCCCAACGCATCGCGACCGAAGTGGAGCGTCTGCTCGGCGAGCTGGCCCCTCGCTACGATCGGCTCGTCGTCGGATATGCCGACTGCGGCACCTACGGGGCGCTCGACGAGGTGTGCGAGCGGCTCGGCGCCCAGCGCCTGCCGGGGCTGCACTGCTACGACCTCTTCGCCGGACCGGAGACGATGAGCCAGACCTTCGAGGACGAGCCGGGCACCTACGTGCTCACCGACTTCCTCGTCGCGTCATTCGAGCGGTCGGTATGGCGTGAACTGGGGCTCGACCGCTACCCGGAGCTGCACGACGCGTACTTCGGCCACTACACCCGTTGTGTCTGGCTCGCCCAAGAGCCGACCCCGGACTTGCGCCAGCGGGCCCAGGACGCCGCCGCGCGGCTCCGGCTGCCGCTCCAGGTCGTGCCGACGGGCGTCGGTGGACTCGAGCGAGCGCTCGCCGACCTCGTCGCTTGCAGCGAGACCGACGGGGGTGTGCCCACCGCGGCGTCTGAATGAGCCGAGTCGATCCCACCGCATGCGCGACCCCGCGGCCGCTGGTTCGCCCCTGGAACAAGCGCGCAAGCCCGGACCGCGGAGATGAGTGATCAGGCCAGTACCGCTGCCCGGATCGCGGCGACGTGCTCCGGGGAGGACCCGCAGCAGCCACCGACGATGTCGACACCGAGGTCGCGCAGCGCACGAGCGTGCGCGCCGAGCTCGCTAGGACCGACGGTGTAGACGAAGTCGGCGCCGTCGAGCTGGGGAAGCCCGGCATTGGACTGGGTGATCAAGAGGACACCCTCGGGGCGCGCCGCAAGCAACTGCTCGGCGATGACGGTCATCTCGTCGGGACCACGGCCGCAGTTCGCGCCGACCACGTCGGCCCCCGCGGCGGCGAGCGCCTTCGCGGCAGCGCCCGGGGTGACACCCATCATCGTGCGCAGGTTCGTGTCGAAGGACATCGTCGCGACGACGGGCAGGTCGGGCGCCACCTGGCGAGCCGCCTCGATCGCGGCGCGCGCCTCGGACAGGTCGCTCATCGTCTCGATGAGCACGAGGTCGATGCCTCCCTCCAGGAGTCCGCGCAATTGCGCGGAGAACAGCTCGACCGCCTGATCCTGCGTCATCGTCCCCATCGGCTCGAGGAGCTCACCGGTCGGTCCGAGGTCTCCGGCAACGAGGATGTCGTGCCGATCGGCCACCTCCCGGGCGACGGCCGCGGCGGCGCGGTTGATGTCGTCCACCTTGTCCTCGAGGCCGTTCATCGCCAGGCGGGGGGCCGTGCCGCCGAAGGTGTTGGTCGTCAGAACACTGGCGCCCGCCAGCGCATATTCCTCGTGCAATGCACCGATCTGATCGGGGTGCTCAAGGTTCCACAACTCGGCGCAGTCGCCGGCAGGCAGGCCGCGCTCCTGCAACAGCCACCCGTAACCGCCGTCGAAGACGGGGGCGCGGTCGGCGAGCAGGGCGGCGAATCGATTCGTGGTCACCCGGACAGGATATCCAGCCCGTCGCGCCCGCGATCGCTCCGATCGTCTTACGGCGACGCCGCTGCCGCGGTGGGCTGCCCGGCGTCAGCGCGCCAGTGAATCGGCCTCAGCGAGCATCCGCTGGCGCCATGCCTCGACGACGCCGACCTGGTTGAACGTGTAGAGGTGCAGGCCCTGGATCCGCAGCTTCTCGTTCGCGGCGAGCGCCGCAATCCGAGCGACGAAGCGGTCCGTGCTGAAGCCCGGCGCCGCGATCCGCGCGAAGACCTTGCGCTGCTTCTTGAGGAATCGCACCGAATCCCCGACGCCGATCTTGGTCGCCATGCCGAGCAGCTTGGTCCGCTCGACCGGGCCGGGCACTCCGATGATGACCGGCAACCCGACCCCGCGACGACGCAGCCGCTCGACCCACGTCGCGATCGACTCCGTGTCGAAGGTCATATTCGAGACGATGTGGGTCGCGTGCGCGCGCTTGTCCCACATCGCCTGGACGGTGACGTCATCGTCGATGCTCGGGTGCGATTCCGGGTAGCCGGTGATGCCGACGTGCTCGAACGGCTGGCCCAGTTGCGTCAGGTCACTGAGCATGTCGAGGGCACCGTGATAGTCACCCGCCGGCTCGGCCGCGTCACCCGCAGGGACGAAGACCGTGCGCACCCCCACGGCACGCAGCCGATCGACAATCTCGCTGAGCTCGCTTCGCCCCGAAATCATCCGGGCGGCCAGGTGCGGAACGACGTCGTAGCCGTCCGCGGCCAACGACGTTGCGAGATCAAGGGTTGGACCGAGCCCCTTCGTCGGGGACGCCGTCACGGTCAACGTCACCTCGGTCGGCACCTGCTCGCGGACCTGGTCGCCCATCTTCGGGGTGGGCATCACCTCGTACCGCACGGTCCGCAGCAGGTGGCCCATCGTCACTGAAGGGAGGGTGTTGCTCATTGTGCAACTCGTTTCGTCATACGCACCGGGTACGACAACCTTAGGGCCGCTCCCGGCGCACGCCAAGGGGTAACCGCGGGTATCGCGCAACGTTCGCCGCCACGACTCCCCAGGTGAGACCCATAGCCGGTCGCGGCGCGGCGCCCGGGCACAGGCAGGCTCAACCCAACCAGCGCAACGGGTCAGCCCAGCGAGCTCAGATCGTCGGGGACGTCGGCCGCGTAGCGCTGCAGGACCTCCAGCGGCACGATCTGCAGGGCTCGTTCATTCGTCGCGGCCAGGACCACGGGCGCGGCGAGCCCAGCCTCGTGGGCCTGGACCCAGCGCACGCCCACGACGCACCATCGATCGCCGGGGGTCAACCCGGGGAACTGCCATTCGGGCCGTGGGGTCGACAGATCGTTGCCCACCGCCCGCTGGTGTTCGAGGAACTCGGCGGTGACCACGACGCAGATCGTGTGGCTGCCGATGTCATCCGGTCCCGAGGCGCAACAGCCGTCGCGATAGAACCCGGTGACCGGATCCGTCCCGCACTCCTGCAACGGCCCACCGAGCACGTTGCGCTCGTCGATTCCCATACGCCTCAACGTAGCCCTACCGGGCCGGCCGACGGCGAACACCCTGCGCGTCTTCGGCACGAGCGGCCATCGAGCACGGCGGGCGTGCGCAGCTACGGCACGAGCGACCATCGGCCCGCCTACGGCACCACGTATTCAAGGTCGCGGCGGTCGGTGATGAGCATGTGCCCCGGGGCGTGGCAGATCGCGAGTTCGGGGCGCGTCGCCATGACCATTGCCTGCGGGGTCACCCCGCAGGCCCAGAAGACCGGCAGGTCACCCTCCTGGATGACCGGCGGATCGCCGAAGTCGGGCCGCGCGAGGTCCTCGACGCCGAGCCCTGCCGGGTCGCCCACCTGCACCGGCGCGCCGTGGACCCCCGGGTAGCGCGAGGTAATCCGCACGGCGTCGGCGACCCGGTCGGCCGGGATCGCGCGCATCGACACGACCAGTGGCCCCGACAGTCGCTGCGTCGGGCGGCAGGGGCGATTCGTCGTGTACATCGGCACATTGCGCCCCGCGTCGATGTGCCGGACCGGAATCCCCGCCTCCTGCAGCGGATGCTCGAAAGTGAAGCTGCACCCGAGCAAGAAGGTCACGAGATCCTCGCGCCACCGATCGCGCACGTCGGTGGGCTCGGCCACGAGCCGGCCGCGTTCGTACACCCGGTAGGCAGGGACGTCGGTGCGGATATCGCCGTCCAGCAGCTCGCCGCCCACCTCGCCGGGCTCGAAGACGTCGAGGACGGGGCACGGCTTGGGGTTGCGCTGCGCGAAGAGGAGGAAGTCGAAGGCCAGGTCGCGTGGCAATGCGATGACGTTCGCCTGGGTCCAGCCGGCACACCAGCCCGACGTCGTCGTGAGCTGGCCGTCCCGAAATCGTGCCCGCGCAGCCGCCGGTGTGAGGTCGGCAACGTCGCGGCGGTTCGCCGGATTCGTCATGGCTGGCCCTTCCTGCTCACCGGCTGTAGCCGGATGCGCTGGCCCGGGCGGGCCTGCGCCGCTCGGTCCGCGGCCGCCCGGGTGAGCACGCCCACCGAAGGGTACCCGCCGGTCACGGGATGATCCGAGAGGAAGACCACGGGCTCCCCGCCGGGGGGGACCTGGATCGTGCCGCGGACCACGCCCTCGCTCGGCAACTCGGCTCCGTCGAACTGGGTCGCGCGCGCCAAGGGCTCCCCGACGAGACGCACGCCGACGCGGTTGCTCCGCTCCGAGACCAGCCAAGACGTGGACGTGAGGGCGCCGAGGTCCGCGAGCCAGTCGGCGCGCGGTCCCGGCAGGAAATCGACGTCCACGACTGCGTCGGGGAGCGCCGGGATGGCCGCGTGATCAACGAGCGGTTGCGCCTGGCCCTGGGCCGCTCCTACCGGCAGGAACGAACCAGGCTCGACGAGCGGCCCGAGCTCTGCGAGGGTGTCGCGGGAGCGAGACCCCAGCACTGGTTCGACGTCCAGGCCCCCGCGGAACGAGACATAGCAACGCAAACCGCGCTCCGCGCTCCCCAGCCGGAGCACCTGTCGATCCCGAAGCCGGATCGGCGCGTTCGCGTCAACCAGCCGCCCGTCCTGGGTGGCTGGTACGGCCGCCCCGGTGAGGGCGATGGTGAGTTCGCCGTGGACGCGGAATTCCAGGCCGCCCAGTAGCACCTCGAGGGCTGCCGGACCGGGATCGCGCGGCCCGTCCGCGCTGAAGTCGTGCCCCAGCAGGCGCGCCCCCAGCTTGTACGCGCCCAGATCGGCGACCCCTGAACGGCTGACTCCAATAGCGGCGAGCCCGGGCCGCCCGAGGTCCTCGATGAGCGTCTGCGAACCGGTGCGCAGCACCTCGATGCCGCTCACGACGCCACCTCGAAGCGCACCGACCACCCGGGCCGCAGCAGCGCCGGCGGGTCCCGGTACTCGTCCCAAAGCACCTCGTCGGTGTGCCCGATGAGCTGCCAGCCGCCGGGCGAGGATCGCGGATAGATGCCGCTGAACGCGCCCGCGAGACCGACCGCCCCCACCGGCACCTTGGTGCGTGGCTCCGCGCGGCGCGGCACGTCGAGGCGCTCGTCACCCTCGGCCAGATAAGCGAACCCGGGAGCGAACCCGCCGAAGGCGACGCGCCACGTCGCGCCCGTGTGCGCGGCGACGACCTGCTCGCGGGAGAGGCCCGTCCGCTCCGCAACTTCGTCGAGGTCGGGACCGTCGTAGATGACCGGGATCGTCACGATGTGCCCCTCGTCCGCGCTGACGGCTACCCCCACCACGACGTCCTCAGCCAAGAGGGCGACGTCTCGGCGCAGCTCGCTGAGGCTGGATGTCGACCCGAAAGCTAGAAGCAGCGTCCGAGCCGCAGGCACGATGTCCAAGATGTCGGCCCACGCGCGTGGGGCGACCGATCCGGCCGCAGCCAGTTCCACCCGCGCGGTGACCGCAGCCTGAAGGGCGAGCACCCCGTCCAGATCCGCCACCTCGACGAGCAAAGCGCGCTCCCCGCAGGGCAGCAGACGGGCCTCCATCAGGCGAACGAGCGGATCGTCACGCCCGCCCCCTCCAGCACCGCGCGCACCGCACGGGCCATCGCGACGGCGTCGGGGCTGTCGCCGTGGGTGCAGATGGACTCCGCGCGAACCTCGACGTCGGTGCCCTCGACCGAGCAAATGACATCCTCCTGCACCATCCGGAGCATCCGATCCGCGACCTCCTCAGGGTCGTGCAGCAGCGCTCCCGGCTCGCGCCGCGACACGAGGGTCGCCTCGGGGGTGTATCCCCGATCGGCGAATGCCTCCCGCACGGTGCGCAGTCCTGCCGCAGCGGCGACGTCGAGCAGCCGCGATCCCGGCAGACCAAGGATCGGCAGATCGGGATCGTAGGCCTGCACCGCCGCGACGACCGCGCGCGCATGGCCCTCGTGGTGCACCGCGGTGTTGTAGAGAGCGCCGTGCGGCTTGACGTAGGCGACGCGAGTCCCGGCCACCCGGCACAGCGCCTCGAGGGCACCGATCTGGTAGAGCACGTCGGCGCTCAGCTCCTGCGGTGTGGCATCCAGGAAGCGGCGTCCGAAGCCAGCCAGGTCTCGGTAGGCAACCTGCGCCCCGATGACGACGCCGCGCTCGGCGGCCTGGGCGACGGTGCGCTGCAGGGTCAGCGGGTCGCCCGCGTGGAAGCCGCAGGCGACGTTCGCGCTGGTCACAATGTCGAGCATCGCCTCGTCATCTCCGAGGACCCACTGCCCGAATGACTCGCCGAGGTCGGCGTTGAGATCGATATTGAGCGCCATGGATGACACCTCCTAGGTCCAGAGCTCGCCGAGGCCACTGAGCGCCTCAACGCCCAGAAACAGGGTGACCAACCAGGCCAGCACGCCGATGACGAATAGCCACTTTGGATAGCGGTAGCCGTGCAGGAGGTCGCGGCGTCGCCACGCGACCCACATGATCACCGCGAAGCCGAGTGGCAGGATCACGCCGTTGAAGGCCCCCGCGAAGATCAACAGCGTCACCGGTGCCTGCCCGAGCAGCACATAGAGAACGGTGCCGAGGACGATGAAGCCGACGGTCATGAGGTTGCGGGTGCGCTCCGGGGTCGAGCTGCGGGTCAGGAAGGAGACCGATGTATAGGACGCGCCAATGACCGAGGTGATCGCGGCGGCCCACAGGATGACGCCGAACATCCTCAGACCAACCTCACCGGCGGCCGCCTGGAAGGCGCTGGCAGAGGGATTGACCTTGTCGAGCACGACCCCGCCCACGACGACGCCGAGGATCGCGAGGAAGAGGACGACCCGCATGACGCCGGTGACGATGACGCCTATGACCGAGCTTCGAGCGATGTCGCTCGCGTTGTCCGCCCCGGTCATCCCCGAGTCGAGGAGACGGTGTGCCCCGGCATAGGTGATGTAACCGCCGACGGTACCGCCGATGAGCGTCGTGATGATGAGCAGATCGACGCGCTCGGGCATCACCGCGTTCTGCAGAGCCAGCCCCACCGGGGGCCGGGAGGTGATGGCGACGAACGTCGTCAAGGCGATCATGAGGATCCCGAGCCCAACGACGATTCGATCGAGGACGGCGCCCGCCCGCTTGACGAGGAAGATCGCTATCGCCAGCGCCGCGGAGAGGACTCCGCCGACCTTGGGGTCCAAGCCCATCATCGCGTCGGTGCCCAGACCGGTCCCGGCGATATTGCCGATGTTGAAGACGAGCCCGCCGAGGACGACGAGCGCTGCGAGGGCGTAGCCCAGCCCGGGCAGCACGCGGTGGGCCAGCTCGTGCGCGCGGATTCCGGCCACACCTATGACGCGCCACACGTTGAGCTGGACCGCGACGTCTACGAGGATCGAGGCGACGATGGCGAACGCGAAGGCGACCCCGAGCTGGACCGTGAACGCCGTCGTCTGCGTGATGAACCCCGGCCCGATCGCACTCGTGGCCATGAGGAACATCGCGCCGAGGACGGCGCTGCGCCTCGACTTCGACATCCCGGCCGGGGATGTGACTTCTGGGTGAGCGTCCATTCCAGGAAGGTAGCGGACGCCCACCACCGGACACAGGTGTAGATGCGCCCACAATTGTGATCGATCAGCTGCGCGCGCACGTCTGGGACGGCCCTTGTGCCCGTTTGTCTCCTAGTCCGTTCCTCGCATGGTCCATTCGCGCGGCGGGTCTAGGCGGGCAAGCATGGCCCAGACGAGCAGCAGCTCAGACCGAGCCGTCCGGCAACTCCGCCGACTCGTTGCCGCCCTCGTAGGGCTGCCCGGTCGCCTTGGTCTTGACGAAGGAGATGAGGGAGGCGACGCGTCCGCCGGGGCTGTCCCAATACTCCGCCGAGTCGGAGCGCACGAGCAGGAGTCCGACGTCCGGGTCGTCCTTGCCGTTCGGGAACCACGCGTCGACGAAGGGATTCCAGAGGTCGTCGATGCGGGCCTGGTCGCGCACGACCTGAGCGTCACCCGCGACGGAGACCCACGAGCTGTCACTGGACACCGCGACGTTGACTCGCGAGTCGGCCGCGACGGCTTGGGCTTGGTCATGGGATCGATTGATGAAGAACCACAGGTCACCGCAGTCCTCGACGCGCTGGATCGTCATCGGGCGGGCCATCAGCGCGCCCTGCCCGCCGATCGAGGTAACCATCGAGAAGCGCGAGTCGCGCAACATCTCGACGACCTTCTCGACGGTCGCATCAGAGTCGGCTGCGGGGTCGTGGGTTGAGGTGCTCGGGTCACTTGAGTCGTGGACTGCGGGGCCGGAGACGGAATCGCTCACGGGATCACCAGCTTTCGCTCGATTGTCGGTCGGTTCGCGGATGGCATTGTCATCGTCGCAGCAACGCGCCTGCGTCGCCCGTTGAGTCTGCCGAGAGGCGGCTACCCCGATTCCAAGAATCGGGGTAGCCGCGCTAGATCAGTCCCTGCGCCACCATGGCGTCCGCGACCTTGAGATATCCGGCGAGGTTGGCACCCATGACGTAGTTGCCCGGGTTGCCGTACTCCGCAGCCGTCTCAGCGCAGCGCGTGTGGATGGCGCGCATGATCTCGCCCAGACGGGTCTCGGTGTCCTCGAAGGTCCAGGAGTCCCGGCTGGCGTTCTGCTGCATCTCCAGAGCGCTCGTGGCCACCCCGCCGGCGTTCGAGGCCTTGCCGGGTGCGTAGGGCACCCCGGCCTGCGTGAAGATCTCGACCGCCTCGGGCGTGCACGGCATGTTCGCGCCCTCGGCGACGAGGCGAACCCCGTTCCCCACGAGGGCCTTGGCGTCGTCGACGCCGAGCTCGTTCTGCGTCGCGCTGGGCAGCGCGATATCGCAGGGGACCTGCCAGATCGAGCCGTTCGTCACGTGCCGGCAGGAGCTGCCGCGCTCGCTCACGTAGTCGGATAGGCGGCCGCGACGCTCCTCCTTGACGTCCTTGAGCAGGTCGAGATCGAGACCACTCTCGTCGACGACATACCCGTTGCTGTCGGAGCAGGCGATGACGGTGGCACCGCGCTGCTGGGCCTTCTCGATCGCATAGATCGCGACATTGCCCGACCCCGAGACGACGATGCGTCGCCCCTGCAGGTCCTCACCACGCGCCCGCAGCATCTCCTCGACGAAGAAGACCGCGCCATATCCGGTGGCCTCGGTCCGCACCAGCGAGCCGCCCCAGGACTGCCCCTTGCCGGTCAGGACACCGGATTCGTAGCGGTTCGTGATGCGCTTGTACTGCCCGAAAAGGAAGCCGAGCTCGCGCGTTCCGACCCCGATGTCGCCGGCCGGCACGTCGGTGTATTCACCGATGTGCCGGTAGAGCTCGGTCATGAAGGACTGGCAGAAGCGCATCACCTCGGCCTTGGATCGACCCTTGGGATCGAAGTCCGAGCCGCCCTTGCCGCCCCCGATGGGCATGCCGGTGAGCGAGTTCTTGTAGACCTGTTCGAAGCCGAGGAACTTGATGATCGAGAGGTTGACGCTGGGGTGGAAGCGCAGGCCGCCCTTGTAGGGGCCCAGGGCGGAGTTGAACTCGACACGGAAGCCACGATTGATCCGCACCGTGCCCTCGTCATCCATCCACGGCACGCGGAAGATGATCTGGCGCTCCGGCTCGCACATGCGGCGCAGGATCGACCACTGGGCGTACTCGGGCTTCTTCCCCGCGATCGGGGTGAGGCTGACGAGGACCTCGTAGACGGCTTGGTGGAATTCTTTCTCGCCCGGATTGCGAGCGAGGAACTCGTCGAAGACGGGTTGTAGGCGCGGGTGGATTTCGGCGGGCATGGCGTCAGCATGCCAAGCGCGGAACGGGCGGCGCACGTGCGTCCGCGACATGGCGACGCTGCGCCCTGGGTCCGCCGGCACGATGTCACCCCGCCCGGACCATGCCGCACAGGCCGCAGATCGCGGGCGGGGTCGTAGGGTCGGCCCCGTGCTGCGTGTTGCGACGATCAACGTCAACGGGATCCGGGCGGCGCAGCGCCGCGGGTACGAGAGCTGGTCAGGGGCTCGCGGATGCGATGTCATCGCCCTGCAGGAGGTCCGCTGCCCGGTCCCGATGCTGCCGCCGGGGGTCTTCGGGACGTATCACCTTGCCTACGACCCCGGCACACTGGCCGGACGCAACGGGGTGGCCGTATTGACCCGTGAGCCACCCGTAGCGGTGCGGACCTGGGGCGCGCCGGTCCTGCTGCGCGCACCGGGCCAGGAGCACATCGAGCTCGAGCCGGCCCCGCCGGGCCGTATCGGCGCAGAGTTGCGTCCGTTCGTGACCCAGGGTCGTTACGTCGAAGTCGATCTCGCGGATCAGCCGCTGACCGTCGCCTCCCTCTACCTACCCAAGGGCGGGCTACCGGCCGAGCTGCAAAAACCTGGA
>JAUNUZ010000470.1 GCA_030537915.1 Micrococcales bacterium | reverse complement strand
GACATAGAAGGTGACGCTGTCGCCGTGCAGGAGGCGCTCCGAAAAGACCCGGCCCTGGGCGTCGCCGTTCATCTCGTTGAGCACCTCGGGAGGCTCCGCCTCGGCGTTGACGGTGTGGACGCGGCCGGCTGACTCCGGCAGCGTGACGTTGATCCCCAGCGTCGAGAACGCGCTGGGCACCTGGTCAAAGGTCCAGGTGGTGCCGTCGGTCTCCGGCTCGCTGTCCGCCGGTTGCCCGCCGTCGAGGATGACCACCTCGGCGCCGAGCGCCGTCGGGGTGCAGCCCGCCGCCTCCATCTGCGGCCACGTCGGCTCGCTCTCGGCCAGGGGCTGCTCGCACCGGAGCGTGGTCACCGACATCTCGGTGTATTGCCAGAAGCCGTTGAACCGCGCGATCGAGAAGGCGATCAGGACCGCCGGGATGATCAGCAGCCAGAGCCAGCCCAGCCGGAATGTCCGTCGCGGCGCCTCCCCCTCCGGGCCGACCCACGTCGCCTCGTGCCACGCCTTCAAGATTGCTCCTTCATCGCTCGAGCGACGCAGTCACCACGCGCTGAAGGGCATGACAACGCCGCCTGGACCACGGCGAGCAGCCCCTGGCCAGGCGGCGGAGACGTCAGTTCTCGGAGGAGGCCCAACGCTCGTAGGCGTCGTCCTCGTCCGGCTCTTTGACCGCTTCCTCAGCAGCGTCGGGAGGTGGGGCGGCTTCGCCGCCTGCTCCTAGCTCACGCGCGAGTGCGGTCAGATCAGTGTCCGGAGAGTAGTACTTCAGTCTCCGGGCAACCTTGGTCTGCTTTGCTTTGGCCCGGCCGCGCCCCATGGCGAGACCCCCTTGTGCGTTGTGCGGGTCGGCATCGCATGTCAGGTGACACCATTGTGCCACCAGACCGCGCAGCCGGCCCGGGGAATGTATCTGTCGTGCTCCTAACGGTACATGACATCTGACCCGGGAGTCGCATCACGCGGCCGACATCTGTCCGCGAGCGGGCACGGGCGGGCCGGGGAGGGTCGTAGAGGCCCAGCGGAAGGCCGGCTCAGTTGCGACGGAAGGCCAGGAAGCCGCATGCCACGAGGCCGACAACGGCCAGCCCTGCCACCAACCAACCCCAGGTGGGTATGCCGCCCGATCCAGTGGTGGAGTCCGGTGCGGCCTCGGCGGTGACGGCGGCGTCGTCAGCAGGTCCTGGCGTCGCTGCCTCCGTCGAGGAGGGGGTAGCGCTCGGGGCTGTGGTGTCGACGTCGTCGCTCGTGGGCGCGGCCGTGCCGTCATCAGTAGCGGTGGTCGCACCACGGTCGCTCGAACGGGAAGAGGTCTCGTCGGCGATGCTGAAGTCAATGGTGCCGGAGATCGGGTGCCCGTCCGACGAAGTCACCCGCCAGGTGGCCTGGTAGTCCCCGTCCACCAGTTCCTCGGCCAGCGCCTGCGTCACGACGGTCCCGGACACCGTGGGCGTGCCCTGCACGACGTCACGCTCCTCCGGTCCGACCACGACGAACTGCACTCCCAGGTCGGAGATCTCTCCGGAGAAGGTGAGCTCGAGCTGGGAAGGGATCTCGGTGAGGACGGCATCCTGCGCCGGATCGCTGTCGATCAGCGAGTCGTGGGCGCTGGCGGGCGTGGCGAGGAGAGTCAGCCACAGGGTGAGCAGAAGTGCGCCGAGGACGGTCCGTCCCCCTGGTCGTTGCATTCGCAAGGAGAAGGTGAACACGTCTCCAGCCTAGCCGTCGCTGCCACGACGTATCCTGCGGCCCATGGCCAGCACGAGATATCAGACGATCCGCGGCCCCGTGACGGCCTCGATCGAGGAGCGTCGGTCGGTCTTCGAGTGCTGGCTGCGCCGCGCGGACTGCGAGCAGGACGCGCGGGCTGTCGTCGAGGAGGCGCGCACGACGCACTGGGACGCGCGCCACCACTGCTCCGCGTGGGTGCTGGGTCCGGATGCCGACCTGGCCAGGTCCAACGACGACGGCGAACCG
>JAUNUZ010000469.1 GCA_030537915.1 Micrococcales bacterium | reverse complement strand
GTCTCGCGGGGAAGCTGAGCGGCAGCCCGAGCATCCCAGCCAGCCGGCAGCCAGCCGCCAAGCCGTCGGGCCGGCGCGTGAACGACGACCCGCACAACCTCGCCTCCGGTGACCGTGACGGCGGCACCGGGCGGTGCAAGCGGCTCGGCTATTCGGCGCACCGCTACCGACGTGTCGCCCCTGGAGGCGGCCCGGGCGCCCGCTCGAGCCGCGTCCAGGCAACGGATCTCATCGACGACGAAGCCGAGCACCGCGCAGGCGAGGGCAAGGACCAGGAGGACGGCCGGCATCGCCACCGCGAACTCCGCCGAGACCATGCCTCGCTCCCCGCGCGGCGCGCGGGCCCGGCCGTCGCTCACTTGATCACGGCCAGCGCGGTCTTGAGCAGCACTTCGATGAGGTTCTTGACGATGCCCGACTTGATGACTGCCAAGAGGACCGCGGCGAAGGCGCACGCGGCGAGTGTGCCGACCGCATACTCCGCGGTCGTCATGCCGTGCTCGGCCGAAGCGCGTAGCCGGCGGACCAGATCGGATGAGCCGGTCCGGCAGCGGTGGACGAGGGTCGTGCTCATGGTCGTTCCTTTCGGTGGGTGAACCTGACGTCGTCATCGTGTCGGGGCGGGTGCCGAGCCGGTCCGCCTCGAGGGGTCCAGCTGTGGATGGGAACCGCCGCGGCGTGGGGTTGTGGGCAATCCCACGCCGACCGGGGTCCCTCAGCCCCCGAAGACGTCGGTCGTCAGCGCGATGACGACGGGCACGACGGTCGTGAACACGAAGGCAGGCAAGAAGGTCAAACCCAGCGGCAGCACGACCCGGACGCCGAGTCGGGCGGTCTGCACCTCGAGCCGTTGACTCTCCGCGCGCCGGACATCCGCGGCGGCGGCCAGCAGGAGGTCCGCTGGGGCGACGCCGGCCCGAGCGGACAAGGTGAGAGCTTGCGCAGCGGGGAGCCAGGCGGCTGGGACAGCTGACCAGGCTTCGCTGTCGGTGAGCCCCCAGCGCAGGGCGGCCGCGACGGTTCGAAGGTGCACCCCGGCGATGTCGTCGACCTGCGCTCCGACGATCTCCAGGGCTTCGATCAGACCGCATCCCGAGCGCAACGCCAACGCGAGCAGCTCCAGGCACGAGGCGATCTCGACGACGGGCACCGCGCGAGGAGCCCGCTCCAACGGCCCCAGTAGGTCAGCCGCTACGACCATCGTTCGGCTCCACAGCAGCACCGCCGCGGTGCACGAGAGCGCAGCCAGAACACTCACTTCAGCTCGGGCCCGCGCGTGGCCGCGACAACGAGCCGAGCCACCCAGACGCGACCCACGACGACGAGAGTCGCACCGATGAGCAGGCAGGCCCACACCATCGGGGAGGACAGATAGAGCCGGCCCAGATCCAGACCCATGACCATGGCTAGAGGCGGGCCGCCCAGCGGCAGGAGGGTGAGGATGGTCATGGTCGTGCGCGCCCCAGCCACCGCCCCGGCCGTCGAGCGACGCCGGTCCCGGTCCTCGCGCAGCAGGCCAGCTGCGGTCTGGGCCGCCGCCGCCAAGGGCGCACCGCTGGCCTCGCTCAGCCCCCAGGCGCGCGCCAGCAACAACACTTCGGGTGATCCGGTGGACTCGGCGAAGTCCCGCCACGCGGGCGAGAGATGCTCCCCGGTATGGGCCCGTAAGACGAGGGTAGGCAGCGCCTCATCGATCGGTGTCGCGTCGCGTCCTCGGCCAACCGTCGCCGAGCGGCTCTCGGCGACGGCAACGAGTGCGTCGGCGGGCGCGAGCCCGGCGGACAGCGCGGCGCCGACGGCTTCGATGAGCCGCAGCACGTCGTCCTCGCGGCCCCCTGCGGCCCGCGCCGCCTTCTGGCGGGCCAATGCGGTCCGCCAACTCCGAACCTTCCACCGGGCCACCCCGACGCGCACCTGCCCGGGCTCGAAGGCGGCGGCGCTCAGCAGGTCGTCGGCGGGTCGCACGTCTCGCGAGAACAGCAATA
>JAUNUZ010000468.1 GCA_030537915.1 Micrococcales bacterium | reverse complement strand
CTGCAGGCGGCTCGTCCGACACATGCAGCGCAACGAGGTAGCGCCGCGGCAGCGGCCGACTCAGCTCGATCTCAAAGCCCCGGTCCGGGTCGTCGCCCTCAACCGGCCGAACCTCATCGGCGGGTATGTCAAGAGCCGCGACGATGAGCGGACCCGCGCTGCCATCGGGCACCTGCCCACCCACAGCCCACCACATCGCGGCATATTCCAACTGCTCTTCGTCATCATCGGGCAGTGCCGCCCGGGCGCGCTGCGTGACCGCCTGCGCCGCTCGACCGGCGACGTCGACCGCCAGCCACTGCGAAAGCTCCGCGACCGTGACACGGACGAAGGAACGCACACTGTCCTTTGCGCCGAATTCCGCCTCGATCACTGCGAGCCCCCTTCGACCTGGGCAAGCAGTTCGCGGAGCGCCTCGATCAGGCAGTCCCCGAGCACGTCGAGGTCCGGCATCGCGCCTCGATCTGCGTTGAGGCCGATGCACATGGATCCGTCGTAGGACGTCAGCCCGATGCTGAGGGCCTGACCGGCCGCGAGGGGGATGACCGGGTAGCCGGCCAGCATTCGCGCACCGGAGGCGTAGAGCGGCTGCTGAGGACCGGGGGCGTTAAGGATGACAAGGTTGAAGAAGCGGCGGGACATCGCGCTGCCCATCCGCGCGCCGAGGTGATGAAGGGTCGGCGGGGCAAAGCCGGCCAACCCCGCGATCGAAGCGGCACCGACGGCCTGGCCCGGCCGGGCCTGGCGACGCATCTGGTAGGCGATGCCTTCGAGCCGCACCCGCGGGTTGGTCTCCCCGACGGGCAGGTCCACCACCGCGGCATGCAGACCGCTGACCAGGCCCACGGCCTGGCCGCCGTCCGCCACACTGATGGGCACGAGCGCCCGCACGGTGCTCCCGGAGTGGACCGGCTCGCCGCGCCCGGCCAGCCACAGCGCCAGCGCCCCAGCCACGACCGCGAGCACGACATCATTGATCGTGATGTCGAGCTGCACGCCCCCGGCCGGCGTGGGCATCGCCTCGCGCACCGCGCGGAAGTCCTTCAGGTCCGCCTGGACGAGCCGCACCCGCCGAGAGGCGCCTGTCACGACGTTGAGCGGGCTCGTCGGCGCCGGGGACGCCGCGGTGCGCAGGAGGGTCCCGGCGAGCCCGCCCGCAGCGTGGCCGACCCGACCTGCGACCTTGGCGATGTCGCCGACCCCGCGGCGCGCGGTGCTCGCCATCCGGCGTGGACTCGTAGCCAGCTCGAAGACGGTGCGAACGATTAGCTCGAGGTCGCCAGGTTCCCGTCTCGATACGCGATCGACAGTGGGTTGCGGCTCCCCCTCGGGGGACTCATCCAGAAGCAGGTGACCCAGGTCGAGGGCGTTGATGCCGTCGACGAGCGCCTGGTGGGTCTTGGTGACGATCGCGAAGCGGTCATCGCAGAGGCCCTCCACGACATATAGCTCCCATAGCGGGTGTCGTCGGTCCAGCGGTCGGCCCTGGATGCGACCTACGAACTCCTCCAACTGATCGTCGCTGCCGGGCCGTGGCAGCGCCGAGCGGCGCACGTGGTAGCTGACGTCGAAGGCAGCGTCGTCGATCCAGACTGGCGCCGAGAGGCCGGCAGGCATCTCGCGGACCCGCTGCCGATAGCGCGGCACCGCATCGATGCGGGCGGCGACGAGGTCGACGATGCGTTGCAGGTCCAGACCTGCCTCAGGGAGGGCGAAGACCATCACGGAGCCGACGTGCATGGCGCTGCGCGCGTCCTCGAGGTAGAGAAAAGAGGCATCCAGTGGGCTGAGTCGATCCGGCACGGCCACATCGTCACACATCGGCAGGTCGCTCTAACCCCTCGATGGCCCGGGATCGTGCACAAAGCTCGCGAGCGCCTGCCGCAGCGGCCCCTTCCCGCCGGGGTCCGGGTCGGTCGGCAAGAGAAGGACAGCAAGGCGAGGGTCGGAGGTTCGCAGGCGTCGCGCCAACTGCCGGCCCGCCCGAGC
>JAUNUZ010000015.1:2980-14352 GCA_030537915.1 Micrococcales bacterium | reverse complement strand
CATCTCCGTCTGCCCGGTGGTCCGGCGAGGTGCCCGGCGACGGAGTTAGGCGCTGGGGCACGCATGGCTTAATGGTTGGCGATGTGGAATTGTGTCCGGTCGGCCCCCGAGGACAAGGCACACCCTGTCGGCCAACTGCAATCGACTGTAGGGCACCATGGCCGCGCAGGGCAAAATTTCATCACTTTTGCGCATCGTTCCAATCACGGATTGGTCAGCGCGCCGTCAAATGTCGGCCTGTGAACAGGCAATTCGCACGGACGACCGTCCAAGTGTGGGATGCAACACACTGCTTGGTATTACAGAAATTGCGTCACAAACGGGCGCTCTATCCGGGCAGAACCGGGACCAGTGACTCAAGCAGCGAGGACGTCAGCGGGTACCAGTCGGGGCTGACCCCGGACGCCTGGCTGCGGATTGCCAAGTAGACGGCCCCGAGCAGCAAGACCGTGGTGACGACGAGGACACCGCTGCTGTTCCCGGTGAGCGCGCGCATCGTCCGGCGCGAGCCACGACGCAGGCTGGTCCCTGCGATGCCCCACCACCCGAGCAGGACCCCTGCCACGAAGCCGATGGCCAGGGCGGTCTCACTGCCGGGCGTCACCCGCATACCCGACCAGGACGTGAGTGCGGCGGCGGAGCCGACGGCCGCCCCCGCGGCCACTATCGACGACGGCACCAGGACGAGCAGCGTCGTGAGCAGCGCCGGGATCGCACGGACCGGAGCCGCCAGGACGGCCAGCGGCGCATCCATCCGGCGCCGTCCCCGCTCCGAAGCGCTGGAGTAGACGGCGAACGCACTCGCCTCGACGGTCCGCGCAAGCACGGCCCAACCGGCCGCGACGAGCACGGCCACGAGCGGCCAACTCATCGCGAGCGCGGCCAAGGTCACCAGGAGCGCGACGAGCGCGGGCTGGACGACGTGTCGACGCGGTCCAGCCGACACACCCGCGGGCGCGGCGACGGGAGTGCCGGGTGGCACCGACGGAGGCTGCGGCGCAGGTGCCTGGCCAGACTGCGGACCAGGTGGCGGGCGTGCGCCAGAGAACGCGACGTAGGCCCCAGGGGCCGCCCCGACGTGGGCCCGACCGCCCGGATCGGCCGGCGACGTCGTGACGGGCAGGATGCGCGTGCCCGCGACCGGCTGTGCCGTCGTCGCGGGGGCGACTGCGGGCGATGCCGACCGAGCCGACCCGTTACCGGCCGACCACAGTGACCGGATGACGGGCTGGACCTGGGTGTCATCGAGGCGGTCCGGCGGCTCGACGGCACGGGTCACAGCCGAGTTCGGTGGGGCGCCGCCGACCGTTCCGACGACGCCCGCCGTGTCGCCACCGTGGGCGTACACGTCCAGTGCCGCCAGGATCTCGTCCTGCCGCGGACGTTCGACCGCGCGGGGCAACAGGGCCGCCCGCAGCACCGCCTGCAACCGCGGGTCCACCCCGCGCAGATCTGCTTCGCCGCGGTAGACGCGGTGCAGCACCGCGTCTACCGGACCGCTGCCGAAAGGCGGCCGGCCTGTAGCGGCGAAGGCCAGCGTGGCGGCCCATGCCCACCAGTCCGTCGATTCATCGACCGGATCGCCATCGAGCAGCTCGGGGGACAGATAACCGGGCGTCCCCATGACAAGACCCGTGTGCGTCAGCCGCGCCTCGTCCGCGACATGGGCGATACCGAAGTCGATGACCACCGGGTCCCCGCGGCTGAACAGCACGTTCCCGGGCTTGAGGTCCCGGTGCACCACGCCGGCGTCATGGATCGCTCCGAGCGCCTCGGCCAGACCTCGCCCGAGGCGGGCCAGCGCCGCTCCGGTCAGCGGGCCGTTGGCCGCGACCCACGCGTCGAGCGGCTCCCCAGGCACGTAGCGGGTCACGACATATGGCCGTGCGCCTTCGACGTCCGCGTCCACAACCGGCGCCACCCTCGGGTGCCGCACCCGACGTAGCGTCGACACCTCGCGCGCCAGGCGCTCCCGGGCGATCGGATCGTGGGCGATGTGGTCGCGCAACACCTTGATCGCCACGCCCCGGCCCCGCTCGTCGAGCCCCAGGTAGACGACCCCCATGCCACCCTCGCCCAGGAGCTGCACGAGCCGGTAGGGGCCGAGACGCTCCTGGCCGGCAGCGTCGGGGTTGACCCGGCGAGCCGCGGGGATGACGGCAGTCTCCGGCCCGGCGACGTAGGGGTGCTGACCTGTGGCACTCACGACTTTCCCCCTCACAAGGCTCGCGGAGCTGACGGACCGGCACCTGCGGTCGGTCGACCCGTCAAGCCCAACCACTTCTGCGAGGAAGGGTAGACGACCGTCTTGCGTGCAGCCTGGACGTGCGGGCCCGGCGCCGGATCCGCACGGCGAGCCAGGCCGGCTACTTAGGTTGCTATCCCCAGAGGCCGGGCGGCGCCCGGGGGACCCGCCTAAGATGGGTCACGCTGCGCGTGAACGTATCCAAGGGCGGACATTTCGACCAGGGAGCTGACTCCGGACCACATGAGCGACACCACGACCTATGACTTCGTCATCGCAGCCAACCGTCTCCCCGTCGACCGCGCGGAAGCACCCGACGGCTCCACGGTGTGGCGTCGCAGCCCCGGCGGCCTGGTGACGGCGATGGACTCGGTGATGCGGGGTCACGAAGGAGCGGCCTGGGTCGGATGGGCCGGTGAACCCGATGATGCGCCTGAACCCTTCGAGGACTCGGGCATGCACCTGCACCCCGTGCCGCTGTCGGCGCAAGATGTCAGCGATTACTACGAGGGCTTCGCCAACGACACGCTCTGGCCGATCTATCACGACGTTATCGTCCCCGCGACCTTCCATCGACGCTGGTGGGACGCCTACCGCAGGGTCAATCAGCGCTTCGCGGAGGCGATCGCCAAGATCAGCGCGCAGGGCGCGAGGATCTGGGTGCACGACTACCAGCTACAGCTTGTGCCGGCCCTCCTACGGGAGCTACGGCCCGATCTTCGAATCGGCTGGTTCAACCACATCCCCTTCCCGCCGGTTGAGCTCTTCGCCCAGCTGCCCTGGCGTAGCCAACTGATCGATGGCCTCATCGGCGCCGACTACCTAGGCTTCCAGCGCACCGCGGACGCCGCCAACTTCCTGCGGGCGGCTCGCCAGCTGCGCGGGTTGTCCACCAAGGGCGATGTCGTCGCCGACTCCCGCGGCCGGCGCGTCCGTGCCAGCGCGCTGCCCATCTCGATCGACTTCGCAGACCTCGACGCGCTGGCCCGAACGCCGGAGGTCGTCGCCCGCTCGAACGAGATCCGGGAGCAGGTCGGCAGCCCCGAGGTGCTCATGCTCGGCGTCGACCGGCTCGACTACACCAAGGGCATTCGCCATCGCCTCAAGGCCTACCAGGAGCTGCTTGCCGACGGGCATTACACGCCGCCACAGGTCACCCTCGTGCAAGTCGCTGTCCCGAGTCGCGAACGCGTCGATTCCTACCGGCGCCTCAAGGACCAGATCGAGGGCGAGGTCGGGCGCATCAACGGCGAGTACTCCACGGTCGGCGCGGCGGCTGTGCACTACCTGCATCAGTCCTTCGACCGCGCGGAGATGGCGGCGATGTATCTGGCGGCCGACATCATGCTCGTCACCCCCCTGCGCGACGGCATGAACCTCGTGGCGAAGGAATACGTCACCTGCCGATTCGACCTCGGTGGCGCCCTCGTCCTCTCGGAGTTCACCGGTGCGGCCAACGAGCTGACCGCCGCGTTCATCCACAATCCGCACGACATTCAGGGCCTGAAGGACACGATCCGACAGGCCGTCGAGGCCCCCACCTCCGAGAAGCGCCGCCGGATGCGCTCCCTGCGCCGCCGCGTCCGCGACCACGACGTGCAGCGCTGGGCAGAGCGCTTCCTGCAGGCTCTCGCGAGCGCGCCCGACCGACCGACCCCCCCGGGCGCGTAGGCGGTCCCTCCGCCCGCCGCACCTGATCCAGCCCCGAACCATGCCTCGAAGGAGTCAAGGGTGTTGCCTACCGACCTGCAGGACGCGCTGGCAGCGGCCGCTGATCGCGAGAACGTCCTCCTCGCCACCGATTTCGACGGCGTCCTGGCCCCCCTGCAGGACGACCCACTCGCTTCGCGCCCCATCGCGGGCTCGCTCGATGCACTGCGCGAGTCCGCCGCGGTCCCCGGCACGACCGTGGCCCTGGTATCCGGGCGCGACAAGCGCGTGCTGTCCTCGTTGACGGGCGTCGGCAGTGCTGCCGACGACCCGATCGTCCTCATCGCCAGCCACGGCACCGAGAGCTCACATCCGCAGTTGGTCGTGCCGGCCACGCTCGGACCCGCGGAACAGGAGCTTCTGGCGCGGCTTGAGACGGCGATGACCCAGGTCGCGGCCGACCACCCGGGCTCTCGGGTCGAGGTGAAGCCGACGGCCGTCGTCCTGCACACCCGGGGTATCGACCCACAGCTGGCCGCCTCCGCCGCCGCGGCGGCCGGCCAACTGGTCGACTCCCACGAGGGCTCGCATTACCTACATGGCAAGGACATCGTCGAGCTGGGGGTCGTCGAGCTGAGCAAGGGCACCGCGCTGCGCCAGCTCGGGAGGGCGGTCGGCGCGCAGGCGACGATCTACTTCGGCGACGACGTGACGGACGAGCGGGCTTTCGCCGTGCTCGACCCCGCGCGGGGCGACGTCACCGTCAAGGTAGGCCCGGGGGAAACCCTTGCCACCCATCGTCTCGACGGGGTCCCCGACGTACTCCAGGCGTTGTCTTTCTTCGCGGCGCAGCGCACCGGCCGGGCCTGATTGTCGGCCGGTGCGCTGCGGGCGATCGCGGACCGGCTGCGGACCCTGCGTGTCTCGGGTTGTGCAGAATGAGGGGCTGGTCCGTAATTTGGACCCATTGACCCCATCTGGCCGGGAAATCCGCGATGATGGAGCAATCGCCCTCCTGGGCGTGGCGTGATCACTCCTGTGCGGGTGCGCGCGGGCACCTCGATAGGTGCTATCCCTTTACAACGGATCGTCCTGCACGTTCCTGCCGGTGGAGGAAGGACAACGACGTCATGGCAACGGTCAAGTTCGACAATGCAACCCGGTTATATCCGGGCAATGACTCGCCCTCGGTGGACAATCTCAACATCGACATCGCGGACGGGGAGTTCCTCGTCCTGGTCGGCCCCTCCGGATGTGGCAAGTCCACCAGCCTGCGGATGCTCGCGGGTCTCGAAGAGGTCAACGCGGGCAAGATCTGGATCGGTGACCGTGACGTCACCGACCTGTCCCCCAAGGACCGCGACGTCGCGATGGTGTTCCAGAACTACGCGCTCTACCCGCACATGTCCGTGGCCGACAACATGGGATTCGCCCTGAAGATCGCCGGCATCGACAAGGCCGAGATCCGCCGCCGCGTCGATGAGGCCGCTCAGATCCTTGACCTGGCGCAGTACCTGGAACGCAAGCCGAAGGCTCTCTCCGGAGGTCAGCGCCAGCGCGTGGCAATGGGGCGCGCGATCGTGCGCGAGCCCAAGGTCTTCCTCATGGATGAGCCGCTGTCCAACCTCGACGCCAAGCTGCGGGTGCAGACCCGCACGCAGATCGCCTCGCTGCAGCGCCGCCTGGGCATCACGACGGTCTACGTGACCCACGACCAGGTGGAGGCCATGACGATGGGTGACCGCGTGGCGGTCCTCAAAGACGGGATCCTGCAGCAGTGCGACAGCCCGCGCCGCATGTACGACCACCCGAACAACGTCTTCGTTGCCGGTTTCATCGGCTCGCCCGCGATGAACCTCTTCGATGTGCCGGTCGTGGAGGGTGGCGTGAAGTTCGGCAACGCCGTGCACCCCGTCGAGCGCGACGTGCTGGCCAAGGCCCACGGCGCGACCGTGACGCTCGGGGTGCGCCCCGAGGACATGGACCCTACCGACAGTGAGGGCCTGCCGATCTTCATCGACGTCGTCGAAGAGCTCGGCGCGGACGCCTACATCTACGGCACGCTCGAGGGCAGCCGCTCCGACCGGCCGATCATCGCCCGGGTCGACGGTCGTCGTCCCCCGGCCAAGGGCGAGACAGTGCACTTCTCGCCGAAGGGGAACCACATCCACCTCTTCGACGCCGAGACCGGCCTGCGCCTGGAGACGTGACCGCCTCTGGGCGGATGCGCCGCTGACCGACCCGGGCCCCCACCAGCACGCCAGGTGGGGGCCCGGGTCTGCCTCCGCTGTTGCGGTGTCGTGTCAGCATGGGTGGCGTGGCCCTAGAGATCATGGCGAACCGACCCGACCCGGCTCTATTCGACCTCCCCTGGTCGGTCCCGCTAGAGGACTGGCACGCGAGCTATCTCGCGGCTCTGCCCCGCGGCATCTCCCGACACGTCGTCCGTTTCGTGCGGGTATCGGGCAAGATCATCGCGGTAAAAGAGATCAAGGAGGACGTCGCCCGCGGTGAATACGAGCTGCTTCGCGCTCTGCGCAAGATGGATATGCCTTCGGTCGTCCCCTACGGCATCGTCGGGGGCCGGGTCGATGAGCAGGGCAACGAGTGCGATGCATGTCTGCTCACCAACCACCTCGAGTTCTCCCTGCCCTACCGCGCGCTCTTCAGCCAGCGGCTGCGCCCCGACACCGCCCAAAAGCTGCTCGATGCGCTCGCCGTCCTGCTGGTCCGCCTGCACCTCGCGGGCTTCTGGTGGGGCGATGTCTCACTGTCGAACACGCTGTTCCGTCGCGATGCCGGGACCTTCTCGGCCTACCTGGTGGATGCCGAGACGGGGCAGCTGCTCCCCGCGCTGAGCAACGGCCAACGCGAGCACGACCTCGAGATCGCTCGGGTGAACATCGCCGGTGAGCTCATGGATCTGGAGGCAGGTGGGGTCCTCGAGGAGGGCGCCGACCCGGTGGCCATCTCCGAGGCGATCCTCACCCGCTACCGGGAGTTGTGGAACGAGTTGACCGGGGTCGAGCGCTTCGAACGAGGCGACAGGTGGCGCGTGGACGAGCGGATCCGGCGCCTCAACCAGCTCGGCTTCGACGTCGACGAGCTTGCGATGTCGACCGATCTCGACGGCACCACCATCCAGATTCAGCCAAAGGTCGTCGACGCGGGCCACCACAGCCGCCGACTCATGCACCTCACCGGGCTCGACGTCCAGGAGAATCAGGCGCGCCGCCTGCTCAACGACCTCGACTCCTTCCGAGCGAGCGAGGACCGTCAGAACGAGAGTGAGGAACTCGTCGCGCACGACTGGATGGCCCGCGTCTACCAGCCGATCGTGCGAAACATCCCCCGCGACCTGACGCACAAGCTCGAGCCCGCCGAGGTCTTCCACGAGGTGCTCGAGCACCGCTGGTTCCTCTCCGAGAGCATCGGAGACGACGTGACGACCGAGTGGGCATTCGCGGACTACCTCGCCCGCGTCCTGGCGTCCAAACCCGACGAGGAGTCGGTTGTGGGGGTGGACACCGTGGAGATGCCGGTGATTGCCACGGTCGAGGCCTGAAGCGGACGCAACCCGAGGCGTAGGCAGTACCCGCGCGTCCCCCATCCCAGCGGAATCGAGAACGCCCGGCAAGCACCTTCGAGGACCAGAGCGACCGCCTACTGGGCGCGGCGGCGTGCGACCTCGTACAGGGCGACGCCTGCGGCGACCCCGGCGTTGAGCGACTCGACGTCCCCGGACATGGGGATGGACACGATCTGGTCGCAGGTTTCACGGACGAGTCGAGACAGGCCCTTGCCCTCGGACCCGATGACGATGACGAGCGGTTCGGTTGCGAGCTCGAGGTTCGGCAGAGAGACATCCGCGTCCATGTCGAGGCCGATGACGAAGAATCCGGCGCGGCGGAAGTCTTCGAGGGCGCGCACGAGGTTGGTGGCCTGGGCGACCGGGAGGCGAGCTGCGGCACCTGCCGAGGTCTTCCACGCGGACGCGGTCATCCCGACGGAGCGGCGCTCGGGCACGACGACGCCGTGGCCCCCGAAGGCGGCCAGGGAGCGGATGACGGCACCGAGGTTGCGCGGGTCGGTGATCCCGTCGAGGGCGACGACGAGTGGTATGCCCGGCATCGCCGTGTTGTGCAGGTCCGCAGGGTCTGCGTAGGTGTAGGCCGGGACCTGGGCCGCCAGCCCTTGGTGCACCACGCCGTCGGTGAGCCGGTCAAGCTCACCGCGGGGTGTCTCCAGGGTGGGGATCCCCCGCTCGGCGGCGATCCGCAGGACCTCGCGCACGCGGTCGTCGGAGTCGATCCGCCCGGCGACGTAGAGGGTGCTGACCGGCACCGAAGCACGCAGGGCCTCCACGACGGCATTGCGCCCGGCGACCATCTCGCTGGAGGTGCGGGTTCGTCGAGGGTGAACCGGCCGCGCCGAGGCAGAGCGGGCGTTGGATCGCGCGCCGGCCCGCGCTGCGGCCTTGTGGGCCTTGTGCTTGACCCGGTCCTGCGCCTTCGGCGTGGGGCCGCGGCCCTCCAGCCCCTGGCGCCGCTGACCGCCGGTACCGACGTTGGGTCCCTTCTTCGAAGACGTGCGGGTGGCGCCGCGGCGCCGAGAGTTACCGGGCATCAGGGCTCCGAACGGTCAGTGGGGCGGGTCAGACTCCAGCGGGCGCCGGACGGGGTGTCCTCTACGGCGATGCCCGCGGCAGTGAGTTGGTCGCGGATTCGATCGGCTGCAGCGAATTCGCGGGTGCGTCGCGCCGTCGCGCGCTCCGCGAGCTGCGCCTCGACGAGCGCCGCGAGCGCCGCCGGCAGGTCCGAGTGGTCGTCGCCAAGGTTCCAGTGTGCGTCGAGCGGGTTGACGCCGAGGACGTCGGTCATCGCGAGCACCTGCTGCGCGGCCAGCTGGGCCCCCTCGGTGTCCGAATCGTCCAACGCCGTGTTCCCGACCCGCACCTGCTCGTGAACGACGGCGAGCGCACCTGAGGTGTTGAGGTCGTCGTCCATCGCGGCGCGGAAGCTCGCAGGCAGCAGCGCGTAGTCGATGGTGCGCGCCCCGTCCGGATCCTGGACGCCCTGGCCTGCGTGTCCTGGCAGCGCGCGACGCAAGAAACCCTCGATCCGGTCGACGGCTGCCTCCGCCTCGACCAGCGACGTGGGGTGGTATTCGAGGGTAGATCGATAGTGCGACCCGCCGATGTAATAGCGCAGCGCGAGCGGTCGGGCGGTCCGGGTGATCTCGGCGACGCTCATGCCATTGCCCAGGGACTTGCTCATCTTCTCGCCCGCCGCCGTGAGCCACGCGTTGTGCAGCCAGTAGCGGGCAAAACCGAGGTCGGCGGCGTGGGACTGGGCTTGCTCGTTCTCGTGGTGGGGGAAGCGCAGGTCGACGGCACCACCGTGGATATCGAAGGTGTCGCCCAGGTACTTGCGGGCCATCGCAGAGCATTCCAGGTGCCAACCGGGGCGACCTCGCCCGTAGGGCGTGGGCCACGAAGCGGTCCACGGGTCGGAGTCCTTGTGCCCCTTCCACAGGGCGAAGTCCCGCGGATCGCGCTTGCCGCGCGGGTCGGCATCCGTGGCCGCCTCCATGTCATCGATCGATTGGTGGGTCAGTTGGCCATAGGCGGGGAAGGAGCGCACGTCGAAGTACACGTCGCCGCTACCGTCGGCCGCGGCATATGCGTGACCCTTCTCGACGAGCGTGTCCATGAGCTCGACCATCTCCGTGATGTGGCCGGTCGCCCGTGGCTCATAAGTGGGCGGCATCACCCCGAGGGTGTCCAGCGCTTGCGTCGTCTCCAGTTCGTGCCGGTAGCTCCAGGCCCACCAGGGCACGTCGTGTTCGGCCGCCTTACGCAGGATTTTGTCATCGATGTCGGTGACATTGCGCACGAAGGTCACGTCGTAGTCGTGACCGCGCCCTAGCCAGCGCCGCAGGATGTCGAACGCAACCGCGAAGCGCATGTGTCCGATGTGGGGCGTGCCCTGGGTCGTGAGACCACAGATGTAGATGCCTACCCGGCCCGGAGTCAGTGGCACGAACTCCCGAAGCTCGGAGGCGGCGGTGTCGAAAAGGCGCAGGCTCACAGGCCGCAGCCTACAAGGCCGCGCTCACCAGTCCTCGCCATCGTCACTACGCTCCGGCTGCCCGGGCAGCATCGTGCTGATCATCTGCAGGTCACCCCAGACGAGGCTGCCCGGACGAGGAGCGAGAACCGTGGCGCCGTCGGTGCGCGTGCGAACGATGTAATGGCCCTGCTCACCGATCGCGATGAACTCCAGGTTGACCCCGGCCTCGGGGCTCGTGATGCTCCACAGCGTCCAATCCCGCCCCCACAACTCCAACAACTTCTGGTCGGCGCCCTCCGGTGCGCCCGTCGAGGCGTCGCTCACCCTGCGCTGGACGAGGGAGGCGTCCTTCAGCTCATGCGCCGTGTCGTAGTTCCACGTCGGGTCGAGGCCACCCCACTTCGCCAACACGATGGGCAGCGAGTTCGCGGGCCCGACCTCGAAGGCGACCTGGCCCTGGGGCGCGTCCGCCGCGGTCGCGATCCCCTCCTCCAGCACGGTCACCGCCAGCTCGTCACCCACAATGACCCAGCCCCGGCGCAGCCCGGTGGTGTCCCGGGCACGCAACGCCAGGACGGTGTGATGCCCGCCCAGTCCGCGACGGAGCTCGCTACCGCGTGGGCCCAGGTCGCCTGAAGCGCTGAACCAGCCATCCCGTGTGAGCTCGGCGCGTTCGTGCTCGGGCACGTCCTCCCACCCATCGTTCTCGGCGGGCAAGCCGCACAGGCGGGCGAGCGCAGACGCCCCGATGACGGGTCCGTCTGCGTGGTGTCGCGAGCCGCGGCGAACGGCGCGGAGGTCTTCCAGGCCCTCGGTCCGAGCGGACGGGGCGTCCATCGATGCGCTCATCGAAGCACCGGCATCGCGTCGTCGAGGCGGGCCACGAGCGTCGCGACCGTCTCTTCCAGAGCGAGCAGGTCCGCCAAGGCGCAGTCCACCTCTACGCGGACCCGGCGGCCTTTGGACACGAAGAGGTAGGTGTCGTGGGCCATCGTCTTGCGGCCGTCGATGTAGGCGCTCTGGATGTAGCGGCCGTCACCCCAGACCGGGTGAGGCCACAACTCGCAGTTGGCCAAGATCGCCTCTGGCCGCGCGGCTTGCAGCTCCTTCATCACGAGCATCGACGTCTCCTTGATGCCCCCGTCCACGCCGCTATCCACCCAGACCCGCAGGGTGCCGGCCACCCCCTCGCTGCCGATCGGTCCGTCGATGCGCAGGTCGGTGCCGGCCTCCGGCACGGCGCTCCACCCCTTGGGCAGATCCCCATCAAGCCGGACCCGACTCAATTCTGAACCTCGAGTCATCTCAATCCTCCCCCTCGTGCTCGTCCTGGCCACGGCCGACGCCCCCCCCCGCCCCCCCCCCCCCCTAGGGCCCAAGCGGGGGGCCCCCCCGGGGCCCGCCCT
>JAUNUZ010000015.1:0-2970 GCA_030537915.1 Micrococcales bacterium | reverse complement strand
GTCAGCACGGGTGGGCCCGCGCAGGGCCCTTCCTTCGCGTCGTCGTGTGGCGGCCTGCGCCGGATTCGACGCGTTGGACCGCCTACCTCGCTCTGCCCGGGCAGGACGCAACTCCCGCCGACAGGATCCTGAGCGCTGGATCACGCTGCTCAGCTTGCCGAAGCACAGCGCTCTAGTCCAGTCGTTCTGGACGCATGTCCCGATAGCCTCGGCGCGCGACCGGGGGAGGTGCGCGCGCGGCCACGGCCACCGGGACGAAAGCCCTTGACAGTCAGGTGATTTCATTCTGGCTGCCGATGGGCGACCTTGTATCTATATGCCGATCATCACAATTAACTCAGACGTCTGCAGACGCGCTGCATCCCGGCGAAAGGGTGCGCCTCAGTGCCCTCGGTCGATCCACTCCTGCCGGTGCGGAGCCTCCTTGCCGATCGTCGTCGTGTCGCCGTGGCCGGTGAGCACGAGCGTCTCGCTGGGCAACGTCAGCAGCTTGTTGCTGATCGAGTCGATGATCGTGTCGAAGTCGCTGAAGGAACGCCCCGTGGCCCCGGGCCCGCCTGCGAAGAGGGTGTCGCCGCTGAAGAGGGCCGCCAGGCCGGGCACGTAGAAGCAACAGGCCCCCGGCGCGTGCCCGGGGGTGTGCAGGACGCGCACATCTGTCTCGCCCACCACGAACGTGTCGCTCTCGGCCAGGGCCGTGTCGGGTGGGTCAGCGAAGACCCGTTCATAGAGGAAGTAGTCATCGGGATGGAGGTGGACCGGCGCCCCGGTTGCCTCTTTCAGCTCCCGCACGGCGCCGATGTGATCATCGTGACCGTGCGTCAACAAGATCGCCGTGACGGTGCGCCCGGCTACGGCCTGCAGGATCGGGCCGGCGTCGTGGGCAGCGTCGATGACGAGGCACTCGTGGTCGTCTCCGATGACGTAGACGTTGTTCTCCACGTCCCAGGTCCCACCGTCGAGGCTGAACGTGCCCGCGGTCACGACGCTGTCGATTCGCACCCCGGTCGCCCTGCCCGGGGTCTGCACACGCGTGACGTCAGCGCTCACAGGATCACCACCGAGCGCAGCACAGAACCCTCGCGCATCTTGTCGAAGGCCGCCTCGACATCCTCGATTCCGATGCGCTCGGAGACGAAAGCATCGAGATCGAGCCTGCCCTGGCGATAGAGGTCGACGAGCATCGGGAAGTCCCGGCTCGGCAGGCAGTCGCCGTACCAGCTGCTCTTGAGGGAGCCACCGTGGCCGAAGATGTCGATGAGCGGCAACGTGACCTTCAGGTCCGGGGTAGGCACCCCGACGAGCACGACCCGACCCGCGAGGTCGCGGGCGTAGAAGGCCTGCTCGTAGGTCTCGGGGCGGCCGACCGCCTCTACCACGACGTCGGCGCCGAATCCGCCCGTCAGCTCCCTGATCCGCTGCACCGGGTCTTGATTCTTGGCGTTGATCGTGTGGGTCGCACCGAAGCGCTTGGCCCCCTCGAGCTTCCGGTCGTCGACGTCGACAGCGATGATCGTCGTCGCGCCCGCCACCTGGGCTCCGGCGAGCGCGGCATTGCCAACTCCGCCACACCCGAAGACGGCGATGGACTCGCCGCGGCGCACGTCACCGGTGTTGACGGCCGCACCGAAGCCCGCCATGACGCCGCACCCGAGAAGACCCACGGCGGCGGCATCCGCCTCGGGCACCTTCGTGCATTGACCTGCCGCGACAAGGGTCTTCTGCGCGAAGGCCCCGATCCCCAGCGCCGGCGAGAGCTCCGTCCCATCGGTCAAGGTCATCTTCTGCGTCGCGTTGTGCGTGTTGAAGCAGTACTGCGGTTGGCCCTTGGCGCAAGCGCGGCACTCGCCGCAGACGGCGCGCCAGTTGAGAATGACGAAGTCACCGGGCTCGACCTGGGTCACGCCCTCTCCTACGGCCTCGACGACACCGGCCGCCTCGTGCCCCAGGAGGAAGGGGAAGTCGTCATTGATACCCCCCTCGCGGTAGTGCAGATCGGTGTGGCAGACCCCGCACGCCTGGAGGGTGACGACCGCCTCACCGGGGCCGGGGTCAGGCACCACGATGTCGACGACCTCGACGGGAGCTCCCTTGGAGCGGGCGATGACGCCCTTGACTGTGCTCGGCACGGTTGGCCTCCTGCGGCTGATGATGGGATTCCGAGCAGGCTATCTCGTGGGTCGGCCATCGGCACGCGTACCGTCGCGGTACGCCTTGTTCGTGCCAGACCGTGCTCCGCGTCAGGGCGTCAGTGTGCCGGTCGGTGGGGGCCGTCGGGGTGCCCTGGCGAGCAGGGCCGTGGCCACAGCCGCGAGGCCCTCACCGCGGCCCGTGAGGCCCAGCCCGTCAGAGGTCGTCCCGCTCACGGTGACCGGCGCTCCGCAGGCTGCCGACAGAGCCGCCTGGGCCTCAGCACGCCGGGTGCCGACCTTCGGCCGATTGCCGACGACCTGTACCGCGACGTTGACGATGTCGAAGCCCGCCATCCGCACCAGCCGGGCCGCTTCGGTGAGGAGTCGAACCCCGCTGGCCCCCGCCCACTCGGGACGGCCGGTGCCGAAGTGGGCACCGAGGTCACCGAGCCCGGCTGCCGAGAAAAGCGAGTCGCAGGCTGCGTGGGCGGCGACGTCGGCGTCGGAGTGGCCCTGCAGACCCGGCTCGTTCGGCCAGAGCAGCCCGGCGATCCACAGCTCTCGTCCCGCCGCCCGCTGGGCGAAGGCATGGACATCCGTGCCGATCCCGACCCGAAGGCCGTAGACGTCGGTCATGTCAGGTCCTCCCCGGTGACTCCGGGAAGCGTCGCAACCGCGGGTCGCGACGCGAATCGGGCCACCCACCGCTCCGCCAGCTCCAGGTCGGGGCCAATGGTGATCTTGAAGGCCAGCGCGTGGCCGGGCACGACCAGCACGGGCAGTCCGAGACCCTCGACAAGTGCAGCATCGTCGGTGGCGCTGGCGCCGGAGGCGTGCG
>JAUNUZ010000467.1 GCA_030537915.1 Micrococcales bacterium | reverse complement strand
ACGAGACGATGGCGTTCTACCTGCCGCCGGGGACGCCGAGCCTGCCAGACGCGCTGGCGCTGGAGTCGAGCCGCCCGGTCGGTGACGGCGAGTGGGTCGAGGTGCCGGCCGACGACGTCAGCCGGTGGCCGATCCTCGCCGAACAGTCCCTCGCCGCTTTGCGGCGCGGCTGAGCCTGCGCGCCGACCGCGGGCGGCCGGCCCGTACGTCAGCCCCGCGCAGGCCCTGAGCTGGTGCCGATCCGCAGCTGCGTCGGCAGCACCCGGCTGGCGGGTGATCCCCCGTCGAGGAGTTCGCGGATGGCCTGACCTGCGGCCGCACCCTTGCCGCTGCCCGGTTGGACCACCGTGGTCAGCGTGCCGTCCCACCAGTCGAGCACGATGCCGTCGAAGCCGGAGACGGACAGGTCCTCCGGCACGCGCAGCCCGCGCTCCTGCGCTGCGCGCATGACTCCGACCGCGAGCAGGTCGCTCTGCGCGAGGATCGCGGTCGGGCGACCCCCATCGTGGCGCCGGAGCTCCTTGGCGCGGCGAGCGGGGGCCGCGCGGATCGACGGGTGGGGACCGGCCGCCTCGATAGCTGAGTCGCGGGGCCCATCGAGCAGGACAGCGGCCGCGGCCATGCCTCCCTCGACGTCGGCGCTCGGCGCCGCGACGGCCGGGGTCTGAGCGCCGAAGACGTCGGCGACGCCTTCGATGCGCCCGCTGTTGTCCGGGTAGGGGTTGTCGACGAGGTTCGCCAGCGTCTGCATTGTCGGGGTCGCGGCTGCCGTTGTCCGGCGGGGCAGCGGGAGTGTCACGTGGGCGACGCGACGGTGCCCCAGCCCGTGCAGGTACGCGGCGAGTTCTCCCATGGCGGCGCGGTTGTCGATATCGATACGCACGATGTCCCGGCCGTACGGGGGCCCGAGCGCCACCATCGGGATTCCGCGGATGCGCAGATGCTCGGTCAGCGGGTTGTCAACCGTGCCGCAGCCCAGGAAGACGCACGCGTCGATAGCCGTGCCGGCGAGTCGCTCTACGGCCTGGTCGCCGTGGTCGAGGCATTGCGAGATGAGGAGCATCCCCGTGGGGATGTCATCGAGCACGGTCGCGAGACCGTCCAGCACGCTCACCGCGTAGGGGTCGTGGAAGGCATGCAGCAGGCGGCCCTCGACGATGACCGCGACGACCCCCGCGCGGCCGCGCCGCAGCGACGAGGCGAGTGGGTCCGGCCCGTGATAGCCCAGGTCGGCGGCGGCAAGCAAGACGCGTGAACGTGTCGCCTGGGCAACCGGGCCCTTGCCACTGAAGACGAGCGAGGCCGTCGAGACGGACACCCCGGCGTGCTCGGCGACCGACTTCAGGGTCGGCCGGCGCGCTATGTCGTGGGTGCCTGGAGTAGCCACCAGGCCAGGCTATCGAATCGATTCGGTGCGCACCGGCCGAGGCGCTGGGTCCCTGTTGCTCTGCACATGATGCCGCTTGCTCTGCAGATGATCCGACCTGGCGTCGCTGTCGCCGGGGTAGGCGGAAACGCGCACGGTGCTTGGTTAAGATGGGCGGAGCATGCTGGCCGGTCGGCGAGTTGTGCTGGGGGCACGGCCGATGAGGCCACCAAGGGAGTAGTCATGGATGCCGCCCGCCGCCCTGTGGCCGTGAGCCACCACCCGGCGCTGAGTCGGCGCGGCCTCTTGCGCGCAGCGGGAACCGGCCTGGCGGGGATCACACTCGCAGCCTGCGCGCAGGACACCCCGGCATCCCGCGGGCCGAGCGACCCGCGGGCCACCGGCGGCACGGACCCCGGATCCGGATCCAGCACGGCAGGCACGAGGGCCGGCGTCACCTCGGGCGAACCGACCGGTGGGCCAGGCACTCCCCCGGCCACGGCGCTGCAGATCCGCTCGCGCGCGACGGTCCCGGTGCTCTGCTATCACCAGGTCCGACCGTGGGCAAGCGATGACACCGGGTACACCCGCTCGATGCTCATCATTCCGCCCGCCAACTTCGCGG
>JAUNUZ010000466.1 GCA_030537915.1 Micrococcales bacterium | reverse complement strand
CGGAGGCGAGACCGTCGTCGTGCGCGCTGCGGTCCCCGCAGGATGTCGCCGCAGGAGCTGTCGCGGACTCTTACCGACGCCGAGGGCCCGCCGTGCCTAACCTGTCCTGGTGATCGTGTGGGAGCAGCAGACCTGGCGAGACCTCGAGGAGGCCCATCACGCTCGGGTCGACGCGGCCAGCGGCGGGCATCTGCAGCGGCGCCGCCGCGGCGCGAGCCATCCGGTGGAGGACTTCCTCTGGGTCTACTACCGCTACCGACCGGCGCAGCTGCGGCGCTGGCACCCCGGCCCGGGTGTCGGGCTCGCCGACGCGGTGAGCAGCGACCGCCCGACGTGGCGCTACTACCGGTCGCTCGGTTCCATCGTGACGCTCGACGTCGAGGCCTTCGTGGCCGCCCGCGGTGACGCTCTGCGCTACGTCGTGGACTTGCTCAGCGCGATCGCCGCTCGGCCGGCCGGCTACGGCTGCTTCGGCCTGCACGAGTGGGCGATGGTCTACGGCGCGGACGAGACGCGGCACGGGTGGCCGCTGCGCCTCGGTGCGGCCGGCACCGATGAGGTCGTGCGCTCCCGGCCCCTACGTTGCACGCACTATGACGCGTTCCGCTTCTTCACGCCGCAGGCGGCCACCCGCAACGAGCACCGGCCGACGCTGCAGCTGCGCTCGCAGCTGGAGCAGCCAGGCTGCGTCCACGCCGGAATGGATTGCTACAAGTGGGCGTTCACGCTCGCCCCGGGCATCAGCTCGGGCCTGACGATGGACTGCTTCGACCATGCGCGACGGGCCCGCGAGGTCGACATGCGCGCCTCTCCTTACGACCTGCGGGACTTGGGCTACGAACCGATCGCTGTCGAGACCCCGGCTGGTCGCGCACAATATGTCCAGGAGCAGCAGGCGCTGGCAAGGACCGCGGCGGGACTGCGCAGCCGGCTCGTCCAGGCCGCCAGGACGCTCCTGGACGCGGCACGCTTGGTTGCCTGAGCTCGGCGATCGCTCAGCTCAGGCGGTCGGGCGAGTCAGCGGTCGCCGTTGGGCCCGTAGAGAAGCACACCGACGACGGGGATGAGCAGGAACCACGTCCAGCTCCTGGTCGCGAAGAACAGAACGATGGCGACGATCGGCGCAAGGCCCATGAGCGCGTTTCGGGTGCGGGCCGAGCGCCAGAACCTCACTGGCCTTCCTCGATGCGACGGCGGTGCCGCGCCGCCTTGGCCGCGTGCCGGCGCGAGCGACGCTCGTGCCGCTCGGCTCGGTATTCGTCGCGGCCGTCCTTGCCGTAGACGAGGATCGGCATCGCGAACCACAGGATGAAGATCCACCACGGAGCCTGCAAGGCGAACACGAGGAAGAAGCACGCGAGCGGGGTGAGGGCCACGATCGTGCCAGCCGTGGTGCGGTCGAGTTTGAGGAGCCCCTGGGTGCGGTTGTCCCCGGTGCCCTTCGTGCCTCGAGCATCCGTCGCTCGGACGATCGCCGGGGCGTCGTCGACCGGTGCACGAGGCCGCTCGAAGGGTGAGATGACCGGGCCGGTCACACCCGAGCCTGGGCGAGCCCCCCTGAGCGCGCGGTCGAGTTCGCCACGCGTCTGAGCGTGGCGGACGGCGGTCGTCCGCCGCTCGTGCTCGCTCGCGTCGAAGACCCCGAGTTCCCACTGTCGCTGCAGCGCGGCGCGCGCGGCGGCTCGGTCCCCGTCACCTACCTCGTCGAAGGTTTCCTCGGCCATACCCACCATCCTCCCTCGCGCCGCCCGTGGGCCGGCCGGTCACACCAGACGCGTCATCCACCCGTGGGTATCCTGCGCGCGACCGTACTGGATGTCGAGCAGCGTCTGCCGCAGCCGGGTCGTCACCGGACCCACACCATCCCCGACAGTCCGATCGCCGACGGTGACCGCGCCGCCCTCCCACTGCAGGTTGCCGACGGGAGTGACGACGGCTGCGGTGCCGCAGGCGAATACCTCCACCAGCTCACCGGAGGCGGCCGCGTCCTTCCACTCCTTGAT
>JAUNUZ010000014.1:9606-14474 GCA_030537915.1 Micrococcales bacterium | reverse complement strand
GGCGGCTCCGGCCTTTATTCCCTCCTGGGCGACGCACGATCCGTCGATGTCTACACACCGTTCGGCGCGCCGGCCGAACCGGTGGCGGTCGGCGAGCTGGGCGGGGTTCGGGTCGCCTTCCTGCCGCGCCACGGCGTCGGTCACCGGTTCGCGCCGCATCGTGTCAACTACCGGGCGAACCTGTGGGCCCTGCACACCGTCGGTGTGCGCGAGGTCCTCGCACCGTGCGCGGTGGGTTCGCTCGATCCGGCGCGGGGTCCGGGCACTCTCGTCGTGCCGGACCAGATCATCGATCGGACGTGGGGGCGCGCGCACACGTATTACGAGCGCGAGTCCGAGGTCGTCCACGTCGGGTTCGCTGACCCCTATTGCCCGCGCGGCCGCACCGCCGCGCTGACTGCCGCCAACGCGCAGCGTCCCCACGCCCACGCCCACGCGCCGCGTCCCGACACCGACACGGTTGATACGCCGGGGATCGTTGACGGCGGCACCCTCGTCGTCATCAACGGGCCACGCTTCTCGACGCGGGCCGAGGCCGCCTGGCACCGCGCCGCGGGCGGCACGATCGTAGGGATGACGACGATGCCGGAGGCGGTGCTCGCACGGGAGTTGTCGATGTGCTTCACGACGTTGGCGCTGGTCACGGACCTGGACGCGGGCCTCGAAGCCGAGGGTGGCGTGACCCATGCCGGTGTCTTCGACGTCTTCGCCGAGCACATGGGCACGGTCCGGGCGACGGTAGCGGGGGCAGTGGCCCGGCTGGCCGCGTCGGACCTGCCGTCGTGCACCTGCTCGGCGACCCTCGACGGCATCGACGTGCCGTTTCGGGCACCGTGAAGCGCGTCGGCCCCACCGGCCGTCCTCGGCAGCGGTTCCGACTGCCTCGCGGAGGGCGGCGTGCCGCATGGCGTCTGGTCCAACTCCGCAAGGCCTTGGCCGCCGTCGCCGTGGGGATCGCCGTGTGGGCGGCCCTGGCAGCGCTGAGCCCCGAACGGTCCGCCGGTGAGCAGGCCGTGGTCGCCGCGGGTGATCTACCCGCCGGGCACCGCCTGACGGCTCAAGACGTGAGGGTGGCCCCGGTCGATCCCGCCTCGGCTCCTCGTTCGCGCACGACGGAGCCCGGGTCCGTGGTCGGTCAGACCCTGGGGCAACCCGTCGAGGCTGGCGAGGTGTTCACCGCGGCCAGGTTGCGCCCGGCGCGCGGGCTGGCCGCTCTGCCCGCGGGCCGACGCGCCCTGCACGTGCCGGTGCTCGATGCTGGGGCCGTCGGCCTGGTCCGGCCTGGCGACCGGGTCGACGTCATCGCAATCAGTGCGGGCCAGACCGTCGGCTCCGACCTGCTCGTCTTGTCGGTCGACCCCGAGGCCGAGAGCGGTTCCGGCCTCGCCAGCGGTGGGCGGGCTGGGGCGGGCGGCGTCGTTCTCGCTGCGACAGAGCAGGACGTGGCCCGAATCGTGCCGGCCTCGGCTGGTGGCGTGGCTGACGGCGTCCAGCTAGCCGTCAAATCGGACAAGTAGTTCAGCGCGTCCGTTCCCGATTTGCCTCCTGCGCAAGCGCGGGATCCGCACCGGTCAACCGCAGTTATCGGGAGTGGCGGAGAACACCCGTTTGAGAATTTGTGCGCCCCGCACGGGCCCCTATAGTCAGCGAGGGACTGCCTGCGACACATGGACTGTCGCCTGGTCAGCGGACCGAGTTACTCATCTTTTGCACGAGAGGATTCTTCATGCTGCAGGGCTTCAAAGACTTCGTTCTTCGAGGCAATGTCGTCGAGCTGGCAGTGGCCGTCGTCGTCGGCAGCGCGTTCCAGAAGGTCGTCGACACGTTCGTGTCGGCGATCGTCACGCCGGTCATCAACGCTGCCGGCAGCCCGGAGTCCTCCGGCCTCGGCTTCTCGCTACGCAGCGACAGCGCGGCCATAGCCGAGAACACCTTCATCAACTTCTCGACGATCATCAACGCGCTCATCGTCTTCGTGCTGACCGCCGCCGTCGTCTACTTCATGTTTATCGTGCCGATGAACAAGCTCTCCGAGCGTCGCGCCCGCGGCCAGGAGCCGGAGCCCGAGGCCGTCCCCGAGGACATCCTGCTGCTGCAGGCGATCCGCGACGAGCTGCGCGCCAACCGCGCCTGAGTCTGGCCGTCAGGCCGCGCGAAGCACGCCTGGCCAACCGAACGCCCGGTCGTCCGTCACGGACGACCGGGCGTTTGCGGTGTCGATCAGCCCCAGTGCGGGGGTACTTCGTTGCGCAGCCACTCGTCGCGGGAGCCGCGCTCGGCTTTGACCGGTTGTGGCGATTCCGTACCCCAGCCGGCATCGGTGTCGTCCCTCGTCTGCGCGATCTGCTCGCGATGCTCGCCGGTCGTTTGCTCGCCGCTGACGACCCTGCGCCTACCGATCCGGCGGATAGCGGGGCGCACCAGCACGGCCTGAGTGTCGACCTGGGTACCGCGGTCCGGGCTGGGCCGCGCGTCCCGACGTGGACTCATCATGTGCCCGAGCTGCCCCGCTGCCCCAGGCGTGAGGTCCAGAGCGCACCCGACCCATGCGCCCTGCCGGGGGTCACTCGCATCGGGCGATCCCGCCCGCTCCAGCTGGAACGGGCGTCTGCGGCGCGGACCGCGTCGAGCACCCGCCCGACATCGCGGGCTGGGTCGGCGAAGATATCGGCGCTGTAGACGCGCACGTATTCCCAGCCCAGATCCACGAGCCGCTCCGGGCGCAGCCTCTCGCGCTCGCGCGTATCGGTCAGGCGCCCGTCGCGTGAACCGTCGGACTCGACGGCCACCACCGCACGCCCCGGCATATGGGGGTCCTCGACGACGAGGTCGATCGGGCTCTGGCCGAGCCCGTATCGCTCGTGGACGACGAGCCCCTCCTTGCGCAGCCGCACCGCGAACTCTGCGAGCACCGGATCGTCGAGGGCCGCGACACCCGGATCTGGCGAGGCGATCCCGCAGGCGCCGGGTCCGACGTCTTCGTTCGCGCCAGCCGCCGGCGGGTGCCTCTGGCCCTTGCCCTTCGATGAGTCCTCGCCCCGGGTGGGCCCAGCGTGCCCGGTCCGCGGTTCACTCGCGGTCTGCGGCGTGGGCCGAGCCTCCCGGCCGCCGCGCTCGCAGTAGGCGATGAGCTCACCGAGCAGGGTGGCGGCACGGGAGCGCAGGCGCCCCTCCAGGTCGGCCGGGGTCACCGCGGTCACGAGGGTGAAGTGACGGCGGGCCATCGTCAGGGCCGTAGCCAGGGCGCGTTCACCGATGCCGTGGGCAAGCACTCCGAGGCGTTGCGCATCGGCCGGACCCGGCTCGATCCCCAGGGTGAGGATGAGCGCGTCGCGGGTCTGGCCGTGCAGTCGGTCCAGAGGCACGATGAGGCAGGCCTCCTCTGCGTCGTCATCGAAGACATCGACGACGGCCGGGTCGCGCTCCTGATCCAACCGCGCCCGCAAGCGCTCGATGACACGCTCGGCGTGCTGCGGCGTCAGGGCGGCGATGGCCAGGCTCTCCTGCGGTCGAGTCCGCGCATGCTCGATCGCGAGGTCGACGACCGTGTCCACCTCGGTGTCCACGAGATCGGGCAGCAGCGCCACCTGGTCGACGATGCTCGCCAGGGTGGCCTCGGGGGCGGACGGCTCCGGCACGGTGACGAGCCGGACGGGGTCGGCGCCACCTGCCGTGGAGGCCCCGGGCAGCGTGCGCAGCGCGCCAGCGTAGAAATGGCGGTTCGCAAAGACGACTACGCGCTCGTCCCGACTGCGATAGTGCCCGGTGAGCGGCAGCTTCTCCAGGTAGGGACCGAGCACGTCGAGGATCGAGCGGCGGTCGCTGCGCGCGGGCGCCGCGTCCACCCGGCCGACGCTCGTCGTGAAGGGGCTCGGCGGTAGCGAGCGCGTGTCGCCGACGAGTACGAGTTGCCGGGCCCGCGACAGCGCGGCCACGGCGTGGGCGGGCTCGAGCCGGCCGGCGTCCTCGACGACAACCACGTCGAAGTGCTCCCCCGGCGGCAGGACGGAGGCGACGAGCAGCGGGCTGGTAAGCCAGCACGGTGCGGCCGCGAGGACGACATCGGCGGCCCGCCCGACGAGCCGGTCGACGCTGAGGTGATCGGGGCGCCCCGCGGCCTCGGCCTGGACGAGCCGCACTTGATCCGGATGTTCTCGCGCCACCGATCGTGCCGCCGCCGCATGCCGCGCGGCGGCGATCTCGGCGTTGGTTCGCATCCACGCGGCGTCGAGGGTTGCGTATTCGGCAGCGTCCTGCCGCAGGGCCGCGGCGTCGTGCTGGCCGACCCGAGGGTCCTCCCGGGCGATCTCGTCGAGGATGGATCGCCACCACACGAAGTAGAGCTCGGCCGCGACGCTCTCGGTCGAGACCCGGCGCGCGGCAAGGTCTTGCGCCAAGGGCCCGAGCCCCATGGCGCCGAGCTCGTCGAGCAGCGGAACGACCGCGGGGAGGACGGCGATCCGATCGGCTCGGCCGCCCAGGCGGGCGAAGCGAGCCCGCAGCGCCGGGACCAAAGTCTCGTGCAGATCGCCTCCCTCGGCCGTCGTGGCCAGCCGCTCGGCCAACCAGAGGAGTTCGCAGTCGAGGCCGGACCAGATCCGCCGAGCGTGGTCCAACCTCTCGGGGACCCGGGGCGTGCTTGCGCCTCCGGAGAGTTGGGCCCATTCCTCGCGCTGGGTCGCCGCGGCCGCCAGGGCCGCGTGCAGGTCTGGGACGTCAGCGCCGGCACGCACCAGTTCCTTGAGCTGGCGGCGCAGCGAGATCCGCGTCCACCAGGCCTGCCGCAGGCCCCGCTCCCGCCGATAGTCGGCGTCACCCGTGGCGCCGAGATAGTTCACGAGCCGCGGCCCGAAGACCTCGGGGCCGAA
>JAUNUZ010000014.1:0-9596 GCA_030537915.1 Micrococcales bacterium | reverse complement strand
CCATTGTGGTGCGCACCCCGTCCAGCAGGGTGAGCCCGCGCGCCCAGTCCGCGGGCACGCCCGCCGCCGGCAAGCCGCTGGCCACAAGGATTGCGTCCAGGATGGCGCCATCCTCTTCTAGACGCCGGGCGCTGAGTTCCTGCACCAAGTCGAGCGCGCGCTCTCGGGTCGGCTCGTCGATGATCCGGGCGTGGGCCCAGGGATCCTTGGAGCGGTCTTCGGACCAGGCCCCGGCGGCGGCCGCCCGCGTCAGCAGAGTCGAGGCGCGCGCGGCGACCTGGCGATCCAGTCGGGCCAGGACGTCGCCGGCGAGGCGCACCCGGGAGGTCGGCGGTCGGCGGGGTCGGGTCAGCCGGGCCAACGCGGACAGGCCCTCGAAGACGGTGACGCCCCACGGGTCGCGCTGCTCGTGCTGGGCGTCGCGGTGCGCATCGAGATGGACCCGACGCCGCGCCAGGCGGTCCTGCGCCTCGGCTTCGTCCGGTTCGCGGCCGAGCGCGCCACCGGCATCGATGACATCGCGGACGGCACGGGCCAGCCGGCCCCGGTCCAGGCCACCCTCACCGACGTGCACGGCCGCCTCGGCGAGACCGACGTCGGCCAGTCGGGCATGCAATTCCTTCAGGGCAGAAGTGTTCTGTGACACGACGAGGACCCGCTTGCCGTCGCCGATGAGCCCCGCGATGAGATTGGCCAGCGTCTGCGTGCGCCCGGTCCCGGAGGCGGCGTCGATGGCGACGTCGTGCCCGCCGCGAACCGCGGCGACGGCACGGCGCTGCTCCGCGTCGGCGGGTAGCACCAGGCTCTCGGACGGCCCGGGCGCCTCGCCGGCAGGTGCGGCGGGCGCGGCCGACCTGAGGAAGGCACCGATGTCGGCGTCCTCTTGCGCCCCCGCCAGCAGGGCGACCAGCCGGTTGTCGGCGTAATCCCCGCCGTGGGAGATGAGGTCGGCGATCAGGGGCAGCTTGGCGTAGGAGAAGGGCGCGACGACCTTGCGGTCCGCCACGCGGAAGTTGGCCACCGAGCGACACAGGCGGGTCAGCTCGCGGAAGACCGGCAACGGGTCGAAGCGCCGAGCCGAGTGCGCGAGCGCCGCCACCGCCTCGGCGTCGACGTCGATACCCTGCTCGGACGCCAGGTAGTGCAGCAGGACCGGGTTGAGTTCGACCGCCGGCGACAGATCGATGTCGTAGTCGCGATGGGTCGGGTCCGTCGGGTGCAGCGAACAGCCACGCAGCAGCACCGGCGCCTGGGGCGAGCGGCGCGCGCCGCTGACCGTCCAGGACGCCATGCCTATCGCCATGAAACCCGTCGTCAAGCCGCGCTCCTGAGCCAGCTCGACCGTCTTGTCCCGGATTCCCTCCGCGCGGCGCCGCGCCTCCGCAAAGGCGCTCGGCTCGCGGACGAGGTCCGAGAGCCGGGTCGCCCGGCCGGCCATGAGCATCGACACCCCACCGGGGTGGGCTGTCGTGAGGTCCAGGGTCCCGCCGGGCACATCCTCGAACCAGAGCAGGGTGTTGGGGCCGCCGGCCTCGACCAGCGTCCGCTGCCAGGCCCGCATCGCATGATCGAGGTGCTCCCGGGAGTGATCGACGGTGCCGACGGTGCCCTGCGCCAGCGTGCCGTCGGCCGCCGTCGACGTCGATCCGGCCGTCCCAGGACTGGTCTGCGGACCGGAGGAGGCGGGGGGCACATCACGAGGGGCGGGGCTCACCGGCGAAGCCTATCGCCCGGCACGTTCGCGCTACCCGAGGATGACGGCGTCGCTGACCGGCCGCTGGCTCGCGCCAGAGGGCCGGTTGACGACCTTGCGATCGATGACCAGCGTCGTCGAACCGCCCCCGTCGAGGTTGACAGCGTCCACCAGGCCGAGACCACGCGCGATCCGCGCCGTCTCGGTGAGCGTCGCGCCGACGCTCGTGACCCGGCGACCGTCGATCGTCACGAGGGCGACCCGGCCGTCGGAGGTCCGGCCCATCAGCGATCGCGGGCTGCGCCCGATGAGACCCGTGGTTCCTCGCGTCTGGATGAGAGAACCGTCGCGTACCAGGCGGTAACGGCCGCTGAGCCCATAACTGGAGGAGGTGAGCCCGACCCTGTCGCCATCCTCGTCGAGGACGGTTTCGTCGAGCTTGACGCAGCCGGACGTGGCGTCGCGGATGATCTGGTCCGCGCGACCGCCGGTGCCCTGGATGGAGAACTGCGCCGCGGTGAGCTTCGTGCCGCGCGTCCGCGCGACGCGCATGAGGCAACCGTCGGGCCCGTAGACCGCCTCGGCGCCGGGGCCGGAAGGGGTGCGCGTCGAGAAGCCCGGCGCGAAGCGGACCAGCTCGCCGGGCGCGCTGGAGCAGCCCTGGGCGTCTCGTGGATCCGTGGGCGCGGGGCCCCTCGCCGGATCGGTCGGGGCCGGGGGCAGGCACGCGGTGGGCACGCGCGGCAGTCGGTTGACTCCGGCCAGGGTCCGTCGTTTGCCCGTCTTGGTGTTCTCGACGTATGCCTTCCACCTAAGTCGCCCCATCGTCACCGCGCCGGTGCGGGCGTCGAAGATGACGTTCTGCTCAGCCGCCGTCCCGGTCTGTTCGCTGATGACCGAGCCGGCGGTCACCGCCAAGCCGACCGGGTCGCCCTTGAAGCCCGCGGGCCCGCCGGCATTGAAGAAGGAGCCGTTCATCGCCACGCGCGCGACGGCCCAGATCGCGATGTTGGAGACCGTGTCCGGGGCCATCAGCGTCGTGCCGTAGGTGGAGCGCAGCTTCAGCTTGGACCGTTTCGGATCGATGAGGACGACGTTGACCTGCCACGGCCCGGCCGTGGTTCGGTTGATCCGCGCGGGGGTGGCTGTCTTGTCGCCGCGCACGATGCGCAGGTGGGTGACGCCGGGGGCGACAGTGCGCACGGTGCGCTTCTCGGGCAGCTGCGCGTCCCCGACGGGCAGGCCCGCAACGGGGGACTTGGCCTGCGCTGGTCCGAGCGCGGGAGCCGCAAAGGCGGCAGGTGGCATCGCGTGGCTCGCCCCGACGAGGGCCAGGCAGCTGGCGATCAGTGCGGCTGTGCTGCGCGGGGTGCTCGGATGGTTCCACTGTGCGGTCATGACGTCCCATCCGTGGTGTCGTGACTGGCCGCAGAGCGCGAGCTGCCGCGGGCGTCGTCGGGCAGAAGCAGGATCACCGCGAGCGTGAGCGCCACTGCACCGCCCAGCACCGAGAGCCGAGAGTAGCCCGCCTGCTCGACGATGACGCCCGACACTCCGCCGCCCAGCGCGCCGCACAGACCCATGACCAAATCGGCGAAACCCTGCACTCGGGGTCGATCGGCTACCGGCACGCTCGCGGTCAGCAGCGTGGACCCGGAGACGAGGGTGGCGGACCAGCCGAGCCCCAACAGGAAGAGCCCGCTGGTCAGCGCCCACGACCAGCCCATCGGCGAGATACCCGCCAGGGCGCACCCGACGAGCAGGATCGCGCTGCCGATGAGGGCCACGACGCGGGATCCGCGGGCGTCGACGAGCCGGCCCATCAGGGGCGAGAAGGCATACATCCCCAGCACGTGCACGCTGATGACGATGCCGACCAGGTCGAGCGTCGCGCCCCCGTGGCGGATGTGCAGCGGGGTCATCACCATGACCGAGACCATGACCGTGTGCCCGAGCGCGACGGTGGCGACGCCCAGGGCGGCGGCACGGTTCTGACGCAGGATGCGCCAGGCAGCGGTCGGAGGATCGGCAGGACGAGTGGAGGCAGCCACGCCAGGGTGGACGCCGTCATCCGACGGCAGACGCGAGGCAGCCTGCTCCGTCGCGCGCGAGAGCAGCAGCGGATCCGGGCGCAGGCGCACCGTGAGCCAGATGCCGGCGAGCGCGAAGACGAGCACGCTGACGAACCAGACCCCCGCGACGGGTTCGATACCCACGGCCCTGGCCAGCGGCGCGCTCGGGGTGAGCAGGTTGGGGCCCAGGACGGCGCCGACAGTCGTCGCCCAGACGACGGTGGACAGGTCACGACCGCGGTGCGCGGGCTCGGCCAGATCGGCGGCCGCATAGCGGGCCTGATTGCCGGTCGCGGTCGCGGCACCGAACAGGAAGGTCGCCAGGAGGAGCAGCTCGAAGGAGCGGACGACGGCCGAGAGCACGGCCAGGGAGGCACCGAGCACCGCGACGGCATACCCGGCCGTCAGCCCGGCGCGCCTCCCGCGGCGGGCCATGAGCCGCACCATCGGTATGACGAGCAGCGCCGACCCCAGGATTTGGAAGGTGTTCGCCAGACCGGCCAGCCCGGAGGAGCCGAGGATCGACTCGGCGAGCAGACTGCCGACCGCGATGCCCCCCGACGTGCCGACGCCCCCGAGCACCTGGGACACGACGAGCGTGGACACCGTTCGGCGTTGCGCCGATCGCCGGCCCTCGGGCGCGACGGCGACCTGAGCCGCGCCCGGGCCGGAGGGTACGTCGGCGGGCGCAGGGGCGGTCTCATGAGCGTCCATAGGCACCACGACACGGTACGGCAGGTGTGCGCACGGCGCCGCTCACCGTCCGCGACCAGGCAACTTGCTGGACGGCCGTCCAGCTCGACCCGTGGACAATCGGTCGCGAACTGTTTGACGCGCCACCGCGATCCACGAAAGCCTGGGCTCGATTCGGTACCGGTTGCGTTGAAGGAGATTGTCGGCCATGAGCTACGAGTCGCACTCCTGCAAGACCGTCCGCTCCATCCCCGCCGAGGGTCCGATGGTTCGCCCCCGCCGTGCGCGACCCCACCAGGGCTGGCGGGCGCTCGCCTACCAGGCGACGGGCGGGTTGTGGAACCTCGGGCCGAGTGAGAACGAGCAGCGTCATCAGGACCGGCAGGCCCAGATCGCGACACAACTGCGCGGCAAGCATGTGACGGCGTTTTTCTGCCTCAAGGGCGGGATCAGCAAGACCTCGACGACGGCCGCGACCTCGGTGGCGCTCTCGGACCTACGACCCGACCCCGTCTTCGCGATCGACGCCAACCCCGACGCCGGCGACCTGGCCGAGCGCCTGGTCGGCTACCAGCGCTCAGGGATCACGGCCCTGTCACGTGACATCGACACCATCGAGTCGCTCGAGGACCTGTCGCGATACACCGTGACGTCGGGACGCCTGACGATCTTGCCCGGCGAGCCCAACCCGGTGCTCGGCGACTCGTTGAAGTCGGCCGACTTCGAGCGGATCCTCGGCGTCGTGCAGCGCTACTACTCCTATGTCCAGGTCGACTGCGGCACCGGGGTCACGCACCCGCTCATGCGGGGGATCCTCAAGTACACGACGACCGCCGTCGTGCCTGCTGCCTGGTCGGTGACCGGCGCGCGACGGGCCGCGGAGACCATCGACTGGCTGGAGGACAACGGCTTCGAGCACCTGGCCCGCACGAGCATCGTCGTGCTCACCGCCAAGGACATCGTCAGCCGCAGCGTCGACAAGGACGCCGTGCTGGAGCACCTGGGCAAGGCCGCCGATCTCATCGTCGTGCCGGCCGACCCGCACATGGCCGACGGCGGCACGCTCGAATGGGAGGTGCTGCGCCCGCAGACGCGCGAGGCCTTCCTCGACATCGCGGAGGCCATCACGCGGCGGTTCGACAAGCCGGCGCATGTCGCTGTCGAGGGTGAGCGCGAGCGGATCGCTCCCCGCGGCTCGCTGAGGCCCGGCTCCGAGCCGCCCGTGCCGCCGACGGTCCCGCACAGCTCTCACGGACCGACCCAGGAGGCCTACGCGCGGGCCGAGCAGGCGGGCCGCGGCGCCCAGGTCACCGATCGGCACGCCCCGAACGGCACCGCACGCCCTGGCGAGCGCGCCAAGGCGGGTCCGCGCAGCGCCTGACCGACGACCTTGTCGCCTCATCGCCTGGGTTAACCTGGGCGCTGTCGACCCCCATCGCCCTCGTAGCTCAGGGGATAGAGCACCGCTCTCCTAAAGCGGGTGTCGCAGGTTCGAATCCTGCCGGGGGCACCACACGTCATTGCAGGTCAAGGTGCCTTTTCGACGCTCATGGCATCCGCGCTAAGGGCTGCCAAAGGCCCGGTGTGGCACATTTGTGGCACAAGAGCATCGAGCGAGCGGCCCACGGCATCGAGGTCGTCGGGGAACAACCCGGCGTAGACGTCGAGCGTCATAGCGGCCGACGCATGCCCGAGCATCTGTTGAATCGCCTTGATGTTGGCCCCCGCTGCCACGGCGAGGGAGGCCGCGGTGTGGCGCAGATCGTGGGGCCGGAAGTCGGTGATACCGGCGGCCTGGCACGCAGGTTCGAAGACGCGGCGTCGCCAGTTGTTCAAGCGCAGCGGGCCACCCATCGGCGCAGGGAAGAGCAGCTCATCCGCTCCTCTCCCCCGGATTTGCTCGACCAGGTAGGCCATGAGCAGCGGTGGCACCGGGACCGTTCTCGTGCGGTGAGTCTTTGGCGTGGACCACACGAGTCTCGACCCGACGACACTCACGCTCTCGGCGATGAGAAGCCGGCTCCGGGCGCGGTCGACACGGCCGACCTTGAGGGCCGCGAACTCACCGAAACGCAGACCCGTCAGAGCGAGCACGAGCACGTGCACACCGTTGGGCCCGGCAGCCTCGACGAGTCGACGCACTTCGTCGGCAGCCAGGAAGCGAGCCTCGCGGTGAGTTTGCTGCGGGAGGCGAACACCCTTGGCGGGGTTGAGGCCGAGTCGCTGGTCTGCGACGGCGCTCTCGAAGATCATCGAGGCGACGAGGTAGACCTTGCGGATCAGGCCCGGTGACATTCCCGAGCCGGCGAGGTCACCGATCCACGCGGCGACGTCGGAGCGGGCCACCTTTGCAAGCGGCCACGGACCCCACTTGGGCAGGACGTGTGTGCGCACGACCTCTCGGTACCGCAACGCCGTACTGGGCTTGAGGTGGCCGAGGCCGGCCATCCAGGTCTGGGCGAACTGCTCGAAGCGAAGTTTCCCAGCAGCCGGATCGACGTAGGCGCCGCGGTTCACTTGGCTTGCAGATCTGACAGGAAGCGCTCCGCATCGACCTTGCGCTTGAAGGACTTCTTGCGTTGTCCGCCGAGAGGGTCGCGCCAACGCGCCAGCCAGTAGCCATCGCGGGGATTCTTGACCACGTGCGCCATCAGGCGGCCTTTGAAGCGACCCAGCCGCGAACGGACGCAGGATCGAAGCGCAGATGTTTACCGAGGCGAACGCACGGCGGACCGTCACCGCGGTGTCGCCACTGGTAGATCGTCGCGACGCTCACGCAGAGGAACGCCGACACGTCATCGATGGTCCAGAGCCGGTCGCAGTCGGGCGTGGGCGCGGTCACCGCGAGGGGAAGCTCGGTTTGCCGGGTCATGGCAGGTCCTTTCGAACGGGAGTGGCTGACGAACGACGCTGTTCGGCTCGCCATTGGTCGTACTCACGCGCGCGGGCAGCCGCCGACGCGGCGAGGGCGGCGTCACCGGGGCGCGGTCAACCGGTGCCGGCGTAAGCCCAAGAGCCGACGACGAGGGTCGTCTGGTCGTCCTCGTCGGCAAGGAGACGCCGCTCGAGGTCGCCGACGTCGAGTGGCTGACCCTCACGTTCGGCGGCGACAACGGCCCGGCGGTAGCGGTCGCGGGCTCTGCGCAGTCGGCCCAAGGTGACGGAGTAGCGGCGGGACTTGGTGGAGAAGTGACCGCGAAAACCGAGCATGTGGGCCCACTTGCCGAGCAGGGCATACGGGTCGCGTCCGCCTTTGCCCACAGGGACGATCGTTGGGGTCATGCCGTCAAGGTCGTCATCCTCGTGTCGCTCGGGGTGTGCCAGACAGTCTCGAAGCCGCTCACGAGGCATCGCAAGGGCACCCAGTTCGCGGCTGTGCTCGGCCAGTTTCACCAGGTGCGATCGGCCGCGGAAGTCGCCTCGGCGGTCGAGCCGTAGTTCGCCCGCATCCTTGGTCGCGTACTTGGCGAGGTATCCGGCGACCTGGGCGGGAGTGAGTTCGTCGCAGGAGCGCAGGTCGTGACGACCGGAGTTGACGGTGCGGATGTCGAGCTGTGCACCCCAGGCGAGGATGCGTTCGCGGTCGGTCTCCGAGGTGGCCGGAGCGGCGTGCGTCACCGAATGGGTGGCGGTGTCGACGATGTTGGCGAACGCCTGCCCGTCGAGCGGCGCGCACGATCCGGGACCGTCGGGACCGTCGAGGCGAATGAGTGCGTGGAAGTGCACGAGGCCCCGAGCTTGGAACTCTGCGACCTTCGCGAATTGCACTGACGCGTGCTTGCGCAGCGTCGACTCGTGGGCTCCGAGGGCGTGGGCGAGGTGGCGGCGGATGGCGATTGTCGTTCTGCACCATAGCTCGGGGGCCCACCACTGCCAGACAACGGCGGACGTCCAGTCGTAGCAGTCCCAGCACAGTGGCGAGCCGGCGAACCGGTCCTCTTCGTCATGTCGGGCGTTGCACGCCATCCGTCGACCGTGCGGGCACGTGTCGACCCGATCGGACGAGCGGGGTCGACAAGCCTTTCCGCCGATTCGGTGACCATGGACGAGTCCGAACGAGGGCGCGGTGAGCGTGACGAACAGCAGCGGAGCGTCTGCGACGTCGGCGGGCACAGTCTTCCCGCCAACGACTCCGGCACGGATGAGTTCGAAGGTGTCGCGCGCGTAGACCCGTGAGCAGGCCGGGCACACCGAGGCACGGCGATTGCCGCAACCGGTCATGAGGACACCCAGCGGCGCCGATGACGAGGAGAAGGACGCGAGGACCTCGCCCGTCGCCCGGTCGATGGTCTGCGAGCAGCCGTGCAGACGAATCGGCCGGACACAGTTCCCGACGTGCGCAAGGGCATCGGCGAGGTCGCCGTGGGTGCCGTCGAGGACCCGAGAGAGGACCGAATGCGCCAGAGCGTCGCTGAGGCTGGACAGATCCAGCGGGGCACCCTCACCGAAGCCGGGAAAGCTGCCCCCGACCATCGGCGATGGTGCACCACTGTGGATGCCCAGAAGAGTCACGCCACACCCGCTAGGCCGTCATGCCCACCGAGCGCGGGGTCGTCGTCGCGGACGGGGGCCAGGATGGGTTGCCAGATGAGCGGGAGCAGCTCGGCGGGGTCACGGGCGTCGGGGTCGCGGTCGCGTCCTGCCCACCATCCGCCCGTGATGTCGAGAGCGTCGACGGCGGAGAGGCAATCACTGCGGACGGGGCAGCCCTGGCAGGTAACCCCCATGGTCTCGGCCTGCCAGGGCGTGACATCAACGGTGTCGGAGGTCCAGGGCAGGTCCCGGCGATCGGCGCAGACGGCCGACGTCGTCCAATCCGAGGAGCGGTGGCAAGTCATGCTGCCGTCTCCTCGCGCGTCGATGCGCGGGCACCGTTGACCGTCGTCATGGACACGACTTCGCCAAGAATGTCGGCTCGGGCGGTGCCATCGATGGCGAGGGTCGGCGCCGATGCGGTCGCGGTGATACCTGCGGCCACGCGGGACCGGTAGGCGTCGTAGCCGGTCCAGTGCATCCGGACGCGGCGCACCCCCCGGCCCGGTTCTTCCACCAACGCGACGCCGGGAGCGAAGTCACGCACAGCGCTGACGTGATCGCGGGTCAGGCCGTCGTGAAGCATCCCCACGGCGTCACCGTTG
>JAUNUZ010000013.1:6188-14480 GCA_030537915.1 Micrococcales bacterium | reverse complement strand
GTGTCGTTGACGACCTACCGCAAAAGCGGGGTGGGGGTCGCGACCCCGGTGTGGATTGCGCCGACCGCCGGGGGTCTGGTCGTCACCACCGCCGCGGGCTCAGGCAAGGTCAAGAGGCTGCGCCGAGACCCCCGCGTCGAGTTGCGTCCGTGTTCGCGCCGGGGGCAGGTCGCGGATGACGCCCCCACGGCTACGGGTCGTGCCGAGATCCTTCGGGACCCTCACGAGATCGCCACGGCGGCGACGGCGCTGGCCAAGAAGTACGGCTGGCAGCACCGCCTCATCATGCTCTTCGAGCGCGTGGCTCGCCGCGGCTCCCCCGAGCGGGTGATCCTGCGCATCACACCCTGACGCGTCAGCTGAAGACGGACCAGGACGCATCGCACCTGAAGCCCGGCCCGAGGCCGGTCCGAATCAGGTCGTGAGAAGGATCTTGCCGATGTGTTCGGACGCCTCGAGGATGCGGTGCGCGTCGCCGGCCCGCTGGAGCGGCAGCCGCTCCTGGATGATCGGACGCACCCGACCCTGTTCGATCATCGGCCAGACATGCTCACGGACGGCCTTAATGATCGTTGCCTTTTCGCGAGCCGGCCGCGCACGCAGCGAGGTCGCGATGACAGCACCCCGCTTGCTCAGGAGGGCGCCCAGATCGAGCTCGCCCCTACGGCCGCCTTGCATGCCGATGACGACGAGGCGCCCGTTGGCGGCCAGGGCGTCGATATTGCGCGGCAGGTACTTCGCGCCGACAACGTCGAGGATGACATCGGCGCCGTAGCCATCGGTCTCGTCGCGCAGGACCTCGACGAAGTCGGACAACTTGTAGTTGATGAGGATCTCCGCGCCGAGCTCGCGACAGACATCGAGCTTGGCCTGGGACCCGGCGGTGACTGCGACTCGCGCTTCGAACTCACGCGCCAGCTGGATCCCCATCGTGCCGATCCCGCTCGAACCGCCGTGGATGAGCAGCACCTGTCCCGGTTGCAGGTGCGCGGTCATGAAGACATTGCTCCACACCGTCGCCACGACCTCGATGAGACCGGCCGCGTCGATGAGCGAGACGCCGTGGGGGACCGGGAGTACCTGCCCGACCGGCACCGCCACGCGCTCGGCATAACCACCCCCGGTCAGCAAGGCACACACCTCGTCGCCGATGCCGAATTCGCCTGCGTCGGCGCCTTCCCCGAGCTCGATGACGCGACCACTCACCTCGAGGCCGGGGTAGTGCGAGGCATCCTGCGGAGGGGGGTAGAAGCCCATCCGCTGCATGATGTCGGCGCGGTTGACCCCCGCCGCGGCGACCTCGACGACGACCTCGCCGACACCGGCAACCGGGTCGGGCACGTCGGCGAGCACGAGAGCATCGGCGTCACCAGGATTCGGAATCGTCACTGCCTTCATAGCGGCCAACCTACTCGCCGTCGCCCGGTGCGCTCAGATGTCGGGCGCGTTCAGGCCGCGCGCGTGTGCGAGGTCGGCGGGGGCGTCGACGTCGAGGGTGACCCGTTCGGCCACCGCCAGGGTCTGCACCCGAAGCGGGGCAAGGGTTCGGTACACCCCACCGCCCGCAACGTCCCCGGTCAGGAGCGCGGCGAGCGGACCGCGACGGTAGGCGCACAGGAGGAGCTGGGCGCGTCCGTCGTCGCTCGCGGCGACGGCGTCGATGGTGCGAGCGGCTGCGTGCAGCACCCTGACGAGATCACCCGCGACCTCGCCGGCGAACGGTTGATCACCAGCCAGCACGAGGACCAGGTCTGCGTCGGATCCGCGACAGTCATCGAGGTGATCCAAGTCATCGAGCGCCGCGAGACCGGCGGCGATGCCTGCGACCGGCCCTGCGAGCGGAGGGTCCTCCCGGGTCCAGGCGACGGACCGCCGCATCGTCTGTCTCAACTCGCGCTGCACACCGACGCAGACGATGGGCCAGTGCGCCGGTAGCGCGACGAGCAGGCTGTCCAGCACCGTCGCGGAGCCCAGCGGCTGCGCGGTCTTATCGATGCCCCCGAACCGACGAGATGTGCCGCCACACAGGACGATGGCGGCCGCAGTCGGCGCCGCCGACGTCACCGGACCGCGCCCTCAGCGGTTGGACAGGTAGAGCTCCATGGCGCGGCGCCGCTCGTTCTTGCGGTGCGCGGCCCAGACACTCCACAGGGCGCTCCACAGCAGGAGGATCGGCGCCACCTGACCGCCCGTGAAGAGCACCCCCCAGAAGAAGACGCCCGTCATCACGAACGCGCCGAAGAACGTGGAGTAGAGCATGCCCAGGGGGCCGAGCAGCCCGCCCAGCAGACCAGCCAGGAGCAGCGACTTGCGCGGCAGAGTGACCGGCTGACCACTTGAGAAGTAGCCGTGATCACCGCCGAATCGGGGACCGCCAGGGCCGAAGGGCGTCCGCGGGGGCAAGGGCTCGGCCTTGACGTAGCGAGGTTCGTGCGACTGCTGGGCCGTGTCCTCGAACGGGGGGATCGGGGCCTGATAGGCGGCGCTGCGGACCGCGTCCTGCGTCCGCCCGTCATCGGAGTCACGGGTACGGCCGCGATCGTGCGTGTGGGGATCCATGGTGCGTCACCTCGGGACGGGAGAGAACAAGCCTTGTGGGGTAGGACGCCGAAGCGCCCTGCGATGTTCCCTCGACACACCCACGGACCGGGCCTGTCAAGACCTCGTCACGGGATCGCGTCGGACGCCGCGAATCCGCCGCGTCACCTCGGCCGCGGCTGCGCGCACCCCGGTGGCCAGGGCGCCGACATCGGGCCCGTCAGCCGGCGCCGCATCCGTGCTGGTCCTGGAACAGTCCGCCAGGGGACAACCCGTCATGGGATAGGTGAGCGCGAGGGCCGCCACCGGGTAACCCCGATGATCGACGACGCTCGCCGCGACCGATGCGCACTCCGGTGTGACGGTTTCGGACTCCCTGGCGTAACCGCGGGAACGGACCCGGGTGAGCTCGGCGCGAAGCTCGGACAAGCAGCCCACGCCGGGAGTATGTCGATGCACGAACGCGTGCGGGCCTGGATAGAGCGCGCGCACCTGAGCCGAAGGCAGCTCGGCCAGCATCGCGAGACCGCTGGCGGTGAGATGGGCGGGGAGCCGGACGCCGACATGCGTGACCAGGACGGGCCGGCCGGGCGCGCGCTCCTCCAGGACATAGAAGACGTCCGCGCCGTGCAGGACTGCGAGGTGGGCGGTGTAGCCGATCTCGTCGACGAGGCGGGCCAGAGCCGGTCGCGAGAGCCGGGCCAACCCCGCCTGGCGCGAATAGGCGGATCCGACCTCGAAGGCGGCGACCCCCAGGCCGTAGCGGCGATCCTCGGGCAGGTGTTGCACGAAACCTTCGTCGATGAGGATGCCGAGCAGCTTGTAGGTCGTGGAGCGCGGCAGGCCGAGGTCGCGGGCGATGGAGGTGGCGGTCACCGGCTCCGGGCGGGTAGACAGCAGCCGGAGCACGTCGAGCGCCTGCGTGACGGCGGGGCTGGCGGAGTCGGCCATGCCGGAAGTGTGCCGCAGCCGACGCCGTCGTCGGAGCCTCCGCCCGTGGCGTGTCCCGGATCCGAGACGTTTGCCCGGTCGCGGGAGTTTCCTCTGTGGAAGCCGGGTCGTGGAATGGGATCCATGGACAGTGAGCACATCGAAACGAGCCAGGCCGCCCGCAGCGAGGACGTGACAAGCACGATCGCAGTCGGCGCCGGGCCGCTGCGCGTGGCCGATGTCGTCGCCGTGGCCCGCGACGGCCGGGGGGTCCACCTGGATCCGGCGGCAATCGAGGGCATTCGATCGAGCACCGCGCTCATCGAGTCGCTCGCGAGCGATCCCGTGCCGCATTACGGGATCTCGACAGGCTTCGGCGCGCTGGCGACGACGCACATCCCGCTCGCAAGCCGAGCTCAGCTGCAGCTGGGGCTCATTCGCTCCCATGCCGCCGGGTCGGGGCCGCACGTCGAACGGGAGGTCGTGCGGGCCCTGATGGTGCTGCGCCTCTCGACGCTGGCCACCGGCCGCACCGGCGTCCAGGAGACGACGGCCAAGGCGTACGCGACGATGCTGAGCGCCGGGATCACCCCCGTCGTCCACGAATACGGCTCCCTGGGATGCTCCGGTGACCTCGCACCGCTCGCGCCCTGTGCGCTCGCGCTGGTCGGTGAGGGGGAGGTGCGTGACGCTTCGGGGGCACTGATGCCGGCAGGCGAGGCTTTGCGCGCGTTCGCACTGACCCCGATCACGCTGCGGGAGAAGGAAGGACTGGCCCTCATCAACGGCACCGACGGCATGCTGGGCATGCTCTGCCTGGCGCTGGCCGACCTCGAGGCGTTGCTGCGCCTGGCCGATGTGGCCGCGGCGATGAGCGTGGAGGGCCTCCTCGGCACGGACGATGTCTTCGCGGCCGACCTGCAGGCGTTGCGACCCCACCCCGGGCAGGCGGCCTCGGCGGCGAACCTACGTGCCCTGCTGGCCGATTCCTCGATGCGTGCCTCCCGCCGGGACGGGGCCGTCTACACCCGGGTGCAGGACGCCTACTCCCTGCGCTGCGCGCCGCAGGTGCACGGCGCCGCGCGTGACACGGTGACCCATGCCCGGTCCGTCGCCGAGCGCGAGCTTGCTTCCGCCGTGGACAATCCCGTCATCACTTCCGACGGACGCGTCGAATCCAACGGCAACTTCCACGGCGCGCCGATCGCCTACGTGCTCGACTTCCTCGCGATCGTCACCGCCGATGTCGCATCGATGAGCGAGCGGCGCACAGACCGCTTCCTCGACACAGCGCGCAACCACGGGCTGCCGCCCTTCCTCGCCGACGATCCCGGGGTGGACTCCGGCCACATGATTGCCCAGTACACCCAGGCCGCCATCGTGTCCGAGCTCAAGCGGCTCGCGGCCCCGGCCTCGGTCGACTCCATTCCCAGTAGCGCGATGCAGGAGGACCACGTCTCGATGGGCTGGCATGCGGGTCGCAAACTGCGTCGCGCCATCGACGGACTGCGCCGCGTGCTTGCCGTGGAGATCCTCACCGCGGCAAGGGGTCTGGAGCTACGGGCACCCCTGCAGCCCGGGCCCGCGAGCCGGGCTGCGATCGCCGTGCTGCGCGCCGCCGGCTGGGCGGGGCCGGGACCAGACCGCTACCTGGGCGCCGACATCGAGCTCGCGGTGCAGGCGCTGGAATCGGGTCGCCTGCTCGCCGCCGTCGAGGAGGTCAGCCCGCTGGGCTGACCCGCCGGACGCCGTGCGGCGCCAGGTCCCGCATTCGAGACAGGCCCGGGCCGCGGACCCTGGTGCTGCGACCCCGGGGTCGTGAAATAGAAGGGAGCACGGCGGGGCCACAGCCCCCGCGGGCGACGAAGGAGGCCGTTGTGGAAGGCGCCCGACCTGTCCGTGCCGCGCGCGGCACGACCCTGACCGCACGCAGCTGGCAGACCGAGGCGCCGCTGCGCATGTTGGCGAACAACCTCGACCCCGAAGTGGCGGAGCGCCCCGACGACCTCGTCGTCTACGGGGGCACGGGGCGCGCCGCCCGCGACTGGCGCAGCTACGACGCGATGGTCGCCACCCTGATCGACCTGCGGCAGGACGAGACGATGCTCGTGCAGTCGGGCCGTCCGGTCGGGGTGCTCCAGACCCACGAGTGGGCGCCGCGGGTGCTCATCGCCAACTCCAATCTCGTGCCCGACTGGGCGAACTGGCCGCAGTTTCGCCGCCTGGAGCACCTGGGGCTGACGATGTACGGCCAGATGACGGCCGGCTCGTGGATCTACATCGGTACGCAGGGCATTCTGCAGGGCACCTACGAAACCTTTGCCGCCGTGGCTGAGAAGCGCTTCAACGGCACGCTTGCCGGCACCCTCACCCTCACCGGCGGATGCGGCGGGATGGGCGGCGCACAGCCGCTCGCGGTGACGCTCAACGGAGGCGCCTGCCTCATCGTCGACGTCGACCGGCACCGTCTCGACCGGCGCGTCGAGCACCGGTATCTCGACGAGGTCGCCGACTCCCTCGACGAGGCGATCCAGCAGGCCCTGGCCGCCAAGCACGAGCGCCGCGGCCGGTCGGTCGGGGTTGTCGGCAATGCGGCCGAGGTCTTCCCCGAGCTGCGGCGACGTGGGGTCGAGATCGACATCGTCACCGACCAGACGAGCGCCCATGACCCGCTGAGCTACTTGCCGATCGGCGTCCGGGTCCAGGACTGGGCCGACTACGCGGAGCGTAAGCCGGAGGAATTCACGCAGCGGGCCCAGGAGTCCATGGCCAGGCACGTGCAGGCCATGGTCGAGTTCCAAGACGACGGCGCCGAGGTCTTCGACTACGGCAATTCGATCCGCGACGAGGCGCGCAAGGGCGGCTGCGGGCGAGCCTTCGAGTTCCCCGGCTTTGTGCCGGCCTACATCCGACCGCTGTTCTGCGAGGGCAAGGGGCCGTTCCGGTGGGTCGCGCTCTCCGGCGACCCCAAGGACATCGCAACGACCGATCGCGTCGTGATGGATCTCTTCCCCGACAACGACCGCCTGCAGAAGTGGATGCGCGGCGCGCAGGAGCGCGTGGCCTTCCAGGGTCTGCCCGCCCGGATCTGCTGGCTCGGTTACGGCGAGCGCGACAAGGCCGGCCTGGCGTTCAACGCGCTCGTCGCCTCAGGTGAGGTGAGCGCGCCCATCGTCATCGGCCGTGACCACCTCGACGGCGGCTCGGTGGCCTCGCCCTACCGCGAGACCGAGGCGATGGCTGACGGCTCCGACGCCATCGCCGACTGGCCACTGCTCAACGCGCTCACCGCGGCGAGCTCCGGTGCCACCTGGGTGTCGATCCATCACGGCGGAGGCACCGGCATCGGCCGCTCGATCCACGCCGGTCAGGTCAGCGTGGCCGACGGCACGCCGCTGGCGGAGCAGAAGCTTGCGCGGGTGCTGACCAATGACCCCGCTATGGGCGTGATTCGGCACGTGGACGCGGGCTACGAGGAGGCGTCGCGGGTCGCCCGCGAGCGGGGCGTGCGGGTGCCGATGAGGCAGGGGTGAGCGCCGGCGTCAGGCGGTGCGGCGCTGGAGCATCCCGGCGAGGTAGGCGGCCTGGCCGCAGTGGGCGGTCGTGTCGTTGACGACCGAGACGAGCCGGGCGGCCGCATTGACCGGCGGATCCCAGCGCGTGTCGACGATCCGCGCGTAGTCCCGCGCCGACAATTCCTCGATGACCTCGGTCGTCAAGATGTGCACAGCGCCGTGATATCCGAGCAGGAGCCCTGGGTCGCCGATCGTGAACGCGCCGACCTCGGTGGAGGTGTGACCGTAGCCAATGCCGTCGCCGTAGGGCAGGTCGAACCGGCCACGCCACGCTCTCCACGCCTGGTCTCGGGGTCGCTCACACGCGGTGGCGAGGGCGGCGAGGTGGTCGTCCTGGACGCGGGTCAGGTGCCAGACCAGCCAGCCGATCGAGTTCGCGTCCGGGTCCGGCCGCCACGTCAGATCGTCGATCGAGAGGCCGGCGAGGATCTGGGGCAGCTCCTCGTGGACTCGCCCGAAGGCATCCAGCAGGATCATCGGGCCCAGGGCCGCTGCCTTGGCTGCGGGCATCCCGCCCGGCGCTGAACTCATGAGCCCTGTCCTGGCTCCGGTCCTGGCGCCTGGCTTCTTCGACGCTGCTCGGCCGGCCAGCGCAGCCAGACAAAGAATCCCCAGATCGCCCCGACCCCGAGGGAGACGAACCCACGCTCGGCGTAGTCCAAGGGGGCTCGGCCCGGGATGAGCGCGAGCAGCAGCTGTACGACGAAGAAGACCACGGCCATCCCCAGACCACGAAGGATCACGGCGCGCAACCGAGGGGTGAACATGGGCCGAACCCTATCCCGGCCCCGCGATGCTCTGCAGCCGCGCAGGTCCGAGGCAGGTCGATCACCCGGGGTGGGGGAGCCGGCCGCGAGCAACGATCCGACTACCGCCAGCGTTTGCGTTGGGCCTGCTTCTTGGCCTCGCGTGCGCGCCGCTCCCTGGCCTCGCGCTGCGCCTGCATCTTCGGGTGCTGCGCCCAGGTGATGACACCCCACATGAGCCCGAAGGTCAGCGCGAAGACGAACGACGCGTCCCAGGTCTGCCGCGCCCACTCATAGGGGAGCAGGGTGCCCAGGCGGCGGAGCACGAACATCAGCGCGGCCATCGTGACGGCCTGACTCAGGGCTTCGCGTGCTCGAGGTGTCATGGCCCGAATCCTAGGTGTGGGGCCGGCGCGCTACGTTCCTGTGTTGCGCCCGCCGGTGTCGCGATACACCAACCCCTGGACCCCGACGACGGACCTCGCCTGGACCTCACCGGCCGA
>JAUNUZ010000013.1:0-6178 GCA_030537915.1 Micrococcales bacterium | reverse complement strand
AGATGTGCAACGCAGATGCTGCGATCCTTGGCAGCGGGGCCGGGCAGCGAGAGAACGAGGAGCAGCAGAAGAATGAGGCCGATTGATGGGCGAACTGCCACTGCACCGCCCGCCGTCGGCGACACGCAGCGATGGCACGTCCCCTACGCACTGCTGCCCAACGGTCTCGCGCACGACGTGACCTTCGAGGTCAGTGACGGTGTCTACCGCGCGGTCCGACCCGGCACTGCCCCCGACTCATTGGTCCGCCGCTTCGACGGGATCGCCCTGCCGGGTTTCGCCAACACGCACTCGCACGCCTTCCACCGGGCCCTGCGCGGGCGGACGCACCGGGGCAGTGGCTCGTTCTGGACGTGGCGCAACGCGATGTACGACATCGCCAGCCGTCTCGATCCTGAGACCTACTACACGCTGGCCAGGGCGGTCTATGCCGAGATGGTGCTCGCCGGCTTCACCTCGGTGGGGGAGTTCCACTACCTGCACCACCGGCTAGACGGCCGGCCCTACGCCTACCCCAACGCGATGAGCAACGCGCTGACCCGTGCCGCGCAGGCCGCCGGCCTGCGGATCACTCTGCTGGACACGCTCTATCTGTCCGGGGGGTTGGGCGAGCGCGGACATCAGCCGCTGGACGCTCTGCAGCAGCGATTCAGTGACGGGTCCACCGATGAGTGGGCGCGCCGCGTCGGCAGGCATCGCGAGCGCGACCATGTGCGGGTCGGGATGGCCATCCACTCGGTGCGCGCCGTGCCTCGGGCCTGGCTGCCGGTCGTGCGCGAGCTCTCCAGCAACGGGCCGCACGCCCGCCAGCGTGGGCGGCCGCTGCCGGTGCACGTCCACCTCTCAGAGCAGCCCGCGGAGAACGAAGCGTGCCTGGCCTACTACGGGGTGACCCCGACGCAGCTCCTGCGCGACGCCGGGCTGCTCACGCCCAACCTCACGGCAGTGCACGCGACGCATTTGCGCGACAGCGACATTGCGCTGCTCGGACGCGCGCGCGACACCGCCGCTTTTTGTCCGACGACCGAGCGCGACCTCGCCGACGGCATCGGGCCTGCCCGTGCGCTGCTCGACGCGGGTGCGCGGATTTCGCTCGGCACCGACCAGCACGCGATCATCGACCCCTTCGAGGAGGCACGCGGTCTCGAGATGCACGAGCGCCTCGTCTCGGGGCAGCGCGGGCGGCTCGGCCTGCACACGCTCCAGGCCGCGGCGACCGCGCACGACACACTCGGCTGGGAGGACGCCGGTGCGCTGCGCGCGGGCGCACGGGCCGATCTGGTCATCGTCGACCTGGCCAGCCCCCGGACCGCCGGGGTCGCGCCGGATCAGGTCTTCATGGCCGCCACCTGCGCCGACATCACCGACGTCGCGGTCGACGGCCGCTTCGTCGTTCAGGAGCGCCGACACGTCCTCGGTGATGTCGGGGCGCTGCTGCGGGAGGCGATCGAACCGCTCTGGGCATAACTCGTTTGCCAGACTGGGGCCGTCCCCCCTACCAGCGCAGCTCGGGAGCAGTCATGAGTTTCCTCGTCACCGGCATCGGTGAACTTGTCACGAACGATCCGGATATCGCGGGCGTGATCGAGGAGGACCTCTACCCCGCTCACCTCGGGGTCGTGCGCGACGCGGCCGTTGCCGTGCAGGACGGGCGGGTCGCCTGGGTGGGCCCTGCCTGCGACGCCCCCGCCGCGGATTGGCGCGTGGACCTCGAGGGCCGCGCCGTCGTGCCAGGATTCGTCGACTCACACTCGCACCTCGTCTTCGCCGGGGACCGATCGGCCGAGTTCGCGGCGCGGCTGACGGGTGCGGCCTACGACGGTGGAGGAATCGCGGTCTCCGTCGCGGCGACGCGCGCTGCCACGGACGACGAACTGCGTCGACTGCTGGCCCGCCGCGTCGACGAGATGCGCGCGCAGGGCACGACGACGGTGGAGGTCAAGAGCGGCTACGGCTTGAGCGTCGCCGACGAGGTGCGCTCGCTGCGGCTCGCGCGCGAGGTGACCGGCGAGGTGACCTTCCTCGGCGCCCATGTCGTGCCACCCGAGTTCGCGGACGCGCGTGCCGACTATGTCGCCCTCGTCGTCGGCGAGATGCTCACGGCCTGCGCGCCGCTCGCGCGATGGATCGACGTCTTCTGCGAGCCCAACAGCACGCACGCCTTCGACGAGCAGGAGTCTCGTGCCATCCTCACCGCTGGGCGCGACGCCGGCCTGGAGTTGCGGGTGCACGGCAACCAGCTCGGTCCCGGCCCCGGGGTCGCCCTGGCCGTCGAGCTGGCTGCCGCGAGCGTCGACCACTGCACGTTTCTATCGCAGGCCGATGTCGACTCCCTCGTCGGAGCCAACCGCGGGGTGGGCGATTCGACGGTTGCGACCCTGCTTCCGGGCGTCGAATTCTGCACGCGCTCTCCCTATCCCGACGCGCGGGCGTTGCTCGACGCCGGGGTCGCGGTGGCGCTGGCTTCGGACTGCAACCCGGGCACGTGCTACTCCTCATCGATGCCCTTGGCTATCGCGCTCGCGGTGCGGGAGATGGGCATGACGCCCGCCGAGGCGCTATCCGCCGCCACCCTGGGGTCGGCGCGAGCACTGCGCCGACCGGACGTCGGCCGAGTCGCCGTCGGCGGCCGTGCCGATCTCACCGCGCTGGAGGCGCCCTCGTACCTGCACCTCGCGTACCGACCGGGGGTGCCCATCGCGCGCGCTCTGGACCTCGGCGTCTAGCCCTGACCCACCCAATCAGCATCAGCCTGCCGCGCAGGGGTGGCACGGGTCAGGTGGAGGAGTCCTTTGCGGCCTTGCTGTTCGCTCGTCGGTGAAGGCGCGCGTCGTCGGCGGCCTCCTGCTCGCGCAGGACATCCGGTGACGCCTCACCGGCCTGCCGATGGTCCCGGTGCACGGCAGCCTGGCCCACCTCTTCGTCGTCGCCCTCGGCCTCGGCGATGAGTTCCTTGGGGGAGTGGTCGAGGGCGGAATAGCCCTCACTGAGCATGGGGAACTTGTCGTGGCCGGTCCAATAGAGAATCACGGTATTCGTCACCGCCATGACCGGCACTGCGAAGAGGGCCCCGACGATCCCGAAGAGGAACGAGAAGACCGCCACCCCGAGCAGGACCGCGAGCGGGTGCAGGGATACCGCCTTGCCCATGAGCAGCGGCTGGAGCAGGTGGCTTTCGATCTGCTGCACCAACAGCACGATCCCGAGCATGATCAGCGCGTAGACCGGGCCCTTGACGACGAGCCCCAGCACAACGGCCAGGGCGCCGGAGACCACCGCGCCCACGATCGGGACGGCCGAGGCGAAGAAGATGATCAGGCCCAAGGGGATGATCAGCGGGAGCCCGAGGATCAGTGCGCCCAGCGCGATGAAGAAGGCGTCGATGAAGGCGACGAGCATCTGGGTCTTGACGTAGGAGCCCAGGCTCACCCAGCCGCGACGAAAGCCCTGGTGGACCGGGTCCTGAATGCCCCGCGGGAGGAGCCGGACGAACCAGGCCCACATCGAGTCGCCCTCGGCGAGGAAGAAGAACATGACGATGAGCGCGATGATCGTGCCGACGAGGAACTCCGAGGCCGTCGTCCCCGCAGACAGGGCGCCACTGGTCAGCGTGGAGCTATTCGCCGAGAGCCACTCCTGACCGGACGTGATCGCCTGGTTGATCTGCTCGCTGCCAAGCGAGAAGGGCCCTGTCGCCAGCCAGTCCTGGATCTGGGAGATACCCGTCGCGATCTGACCTCGCAGGTCCGCGAAGCCGCTGACCAGCTGGTTTCCCGCGAGCGTCAGCAGGCCGCCGACAAGGGCGAGACCGCCGAGGGTCGTCAACGCCGCGGCCAGGTGTCGGCCCAAGCCGAGACGGTGGTTGAGCAGGACCATGACGGGCATCGCTAGCGCCGCGAGCAACAGACCCACCGCGACAGGGATGCCGACGGTGCGCGTGGCCGCGATGGCTTGGCCCAGACCCCAGGCGAGGACCGCGACGGCGATGACGCGCCATGCGATGCCGGCAGCGATCCGCAAGCCGTAGGGGATCGCGGACTCGGCGTGGACGGCCTGTTGTGCGGCGGTCAGCGTGATGTCGCCGCCGGCGCTGGGCTCGGTGTCCTGGAGTGGATCGGAGCGGTCGTGAGGGCCGAGATGTAGCCGGGGCATGCGGGCGTCCTAACGCGACGGAAGGGCATTGAGTCTCGAAGTCTCACACGCTCACCTGAACCGGGCCACTCGCCTCTCCTGGTCGCGAGGGCGTTGGGCCACGCGGCCCGGTCTCGTCGTAGGTCTAACGACAGGCCGGCAACGAGCGCAAGACGAACCCTCCGGCCGTCAAGGCCGGCAGGATCTGGGTGAGCGCGGCGACGCTCTGGGTGCGGTCGCCCCCGCCGTCGTGCATGAGGACGACCGAGCCGGCGTGGACCGTCTTCGTGGCACCGGCCACCACCACCGGCACGCCGGGGTGAGCCCAGTCCTTGGTGTCCAGTTCCCACAGCTCGATGGTCTTGTCCGCGTCGGCGGCCAGCGCCGAGATGCGCGCGTCGACGAATCCGCCGGGCGGGCGCATGCAGCGTGTTGGGCCCAGGAGAGCGTCGGTGCGCGCCAGTTCCGATCTGGCGCCCGCGGAGGTCAGCTTCGTCAGCCACGGATGGGTGTAGGTGTGATTGCCGACGGCGTGTCCCGCGGTCCGCACCTGCCGGGCGACGGAGGGGAACCGCGCCACCTCCTCGCCGATCATGAAGAACGTCGCCTCGGCCCGGTACTCGGCCAGAAGCGCAAGGACCTGCGGGGTCCACGTCGGGTCGGGTCCGTCGTCGAACGTGAGGTAGACGACCGGTCGACCGTTCTCGGTCTCCGGCGGGGCCGGCGTGACCCGCGCCGTGGCCGGGAGGCGGGTCCGCGGCGTGCCGGTCCGGCCCCCGCGGCTCGAGGAAGTGGCGCTGGCGGACGGCGTCGGGAGCGTGGTCGGGCTCGTGGTCGGATCCGGACTCGGATTCGAGATGGCCGGCTGGGTTGTCACTCGCGAGAGAACCGGTACGCGATCCGCGGCCCGCGCCACCTCGAGTACGGACGGGCCCAGCGCCAGCCCGGCGGCGAGCCCAGCAATACCGGCGGCGGCCAGGGCCGAGCGCAACGAGGGCATGAGCTACCTTCCGGTGTCGACGGATCGCCGGGCCGAGGACTCGGGGTGACTATGACCCATCGACCGAGTTCAGCTGCGGGTGAGCCGAAATGGCTCGCCGACCGGCTGTCGGGCCTGCTCAGGTCACAACGCTGATCAGGGTGACCCCCGCGGTCGCCACGAGGACAAGCAGCACCCCGGCACGAAACTGCTGCTCGGACATCCTTCGCACCAGCCGATCTCCCACCAGCCAGCCGATCGGGATCCCGGCAAGGCCGCCGAACACGACCGTGGCGACCTCGACATTGAGAAAGCCGAGTGCCCCGAAGGCGATCACCGCGATGAGATCCTGGCCGACGAAGATCGCCTGGATCGTCGCGCGGAACTCGCGGGCGGGGTAGTTCGAGGCCTGTAGAGCAAGTGCCACCGGGGGACCGTTCATGCCGGTCGCAGTCAGCAGGACCCCGCTGACTACGCCGGCGCTGCGTTCGACCCCGGCCCCTGTGGGCAGACCGACCCGACGCCAGAGCAGCACCACCAGGACGAGCACGGTCACCCCGATGACCAGCGACAGCCAGCGGCCGTCGAGCCGCGAGAGCAGCACCAGACCCAAGGGCATCCCGAGGAGACTGGCCACAAAGATGCGGCGGGCCGTCGGTAGCTGCACGTGCGCCCGCTCGCGGTAGCCGGTGCTGGCAGTGAGAACGAAGCCGAGGGCCGTGGTGGCAACCACCGCAGTGTGAGTGTCGACGGCCAGCGCGAAGATCGGCACCGCGACCAACGCGTAGCCGAAGCCGGTGGTGGCCTGGGCGGCGCTGGCGAACGCAAAGACCACGAGCCCGATCAGCGCGAGAATGACGAGATCCATGATTCGATCCGATGACTGGAGCAGGTGGGCATGGTCGTGGCAACCACGCCAAGACCTCGATCCCTGGGCAAGCCTCGGGAGGTTACTCAGCGATGATGCCGACGGACAGCCCCGACTCTGTGTCGCAGGGTCACCGCACGTGTCGCCTAGAGATCGGCCAAGAGGGTGCCTGGGCGTTCGACGCAGTCGGCAGCATAACG
>JAUNUZ010000465.1:675-2007 GCA_030537915.1 Micrococcales bacterium | reverse complement strand
AACCCGGTGTGCTGCGCGGCCGGACGGGCCGTCCTGGGACAGTTGCGTGACGGGAAGCTCGCGCGGGCCGCGGCCGAACTCGGCGCGCGGCTAAGTGACGATCTGCGATCGTATGCCCGATCGGGCCGACCGGGTGCCGCCTATGTGGGTGACGTCCGCGGTCGCGGTCTCGCGCTGGGCGTCGAACTGGTCGACCCGCTCACGCGAGAACCGGACGCCAAGCTGACCGCCAAGGCCGTCTACCGCGGCTGGCACCTGGGCGTCGTCGCCTACCCCGTGCGGGACAACGTCATCGAACTCACTCCTGCGTTGACGATCACCGCTCCCGAGCTCGACCGGGCCGTAGAACTCTTGACACGCGCCATCGACGACGCTGCGAGTGGCTACGTCACCGACGAGGAGATCGCCCACTACACGGGATGGTGAAGCGGGCGCCCCTTGACCCGATAAATGACCGCGTGACACGGTCAGCCGGTGAAAGGCCCCTTCAGACGCAGCCGGCTGCACCGTCGGAAGAGGTTCGCGGATGCCGGGAGCCTGGATCTCGTGGTCCTTGCCGCAGCGGCCACAGTCCTTGGGGCCGGCACCGGCTTCGCCGCCACCACGTTTCGGCTGGCCCTCGAATGGGCGGCGGAGTTCCGTCTGGCTTTGTCCGGCTGGGGACGCGACACCAACCCCTTCCTTAGCTTCCTGCTCGTCGTGGCATCTTGTGCCGCGGCAACGGCCGCGGCGGCATGGCTGGTACATCGCGTTGAGCCACACGCTGAGGGCAGCGGTATCCCGCGCATCGAAGGTGTGGTTGCGGGACGCATCGAACCCGCCCGCTTTCGGCTACTGCCAGTCAAATACGTCGGCGGGATTCTCGCCATCGGCTCGGGTCTGTCGTTAGGGCGGGAGGGGCCCTCGGTCCAGATGGGCGGGATGATCGCGCACATCGTCAGCAGCCTGACCCGACGCAACAGCGTGGACCGACGCGCCCTGATTGCCGCCGGCGCTGGGGCCGGACTCGCGACGGCATTCATCGCGCCGCTGGCGGGCGGGGTTTTCGTCCTGGAGGAGATTGCCAAACGCTTCGATCCTCGGATCACGCTCGCCACGGTGTTCGCCTCCGCGTCGGGGTTCGCCATCGCCCACCTGATGCTCGGAGACGAGTTGGTCTTGCAGATCGGCTCGCTGCCACCCCCAGGCTTGCGGGACGGACCATCGGTTCTCGTCGTCGGAGTGCTGGCGGGGGTGCTGGGCGTCCTGTACAACCGGGCCATGATGCTGGGGCTGCGCCTAGCCGACACCAGCACCTGGCCGGTGACCCTGCGAGCCGCCCTGATCGGCGCC
>JAUNUZ010000465.1:0-665 GCA_030537915.1 Micrococcales bacterium | reverse complement strand
GTGGTCGGCAGCGGCGACGAGCTCACCTTGCAGTTCCTGCAAGGACACGGGACGGTTCCGGGCCTGTGCGTGCTCTTCGTCGCTCGGTTTTTCCTCGGCGTGATTTCCTACGCCGCGGGAACCCCAGGCGGGTTGTTCGCGCCGCTGCTCGTGCTCGGGACCGATATCGGCCTCCTCATCGGCCTGCTGGGGGACGTCCTCCCCTGGCAGGCCACCAACCCCACCGGTCTCGCAATCGTCGGAATGGCGGCGTTCTTCACGGCAACGGTGCGTGCTCCGGTCACCGGAATGATCCTCGCTGCCGAGATGACCGGAAGCGTGGAGATGCTGCCCCCGGCACTAGGCGCCTGCGCCGTTGCCATGCTGGTGGCCGACCTTCTGCGGTGTGAGCCCATCTACGACGCGATGACCGCCCGATCGGTCCGGCACGCCCAAGAGAACGCCGCGACGAGTTCCACCGCTGACTGAGGGGACACTCGGTGACTCAAGCACCGGCGCGGCGACTCAAAATACTGCAGATCGAAAACGTCTCGGCCGATAAATGGGTGGAGCCGTGAATCGCATGGGCTCTCACGGCACGCGACGCCCTGACGCAAACGTCGGGAGAGGAGAATCCACGGCTCGGACGCGCGCGGCTACCAGACGGCCTACGCCTGGGATGTCCG
>JAUNUZ010000012.1 GCA_030537915.1 Micrococcales bacterium | reverse complement strand
GCCACCTCGGTCGCGATGCTCATCGCGCTCCGCTTCCTCGTCGGGCTCGGCCTCGGCGCCGAACTCCCCGTCGCCTCTACCCTGGTCAGCGAATACTCCCCCCGCGCCATCCGCGGCCGGATGGTCGTCGCGCTCGAGTCGTTCTGGGCCCTGGGGTGGATTCTCGCCGCCCTCATCGGATACCTCGTCGTGCCCGCCTCGCCCGACGGCTGGCGCTGGGCGCTCGCGGTCGGCATCGTCCCCACGCTCTACGCCGTTGCGGTGCGCTACGGTCTGCCCGAATCCGTGCGCTTCTTGGAAGCACGTGGCCGTCACGCCGAGGCCGAAGCAGCCGTGCGCCGATTCGAGGATTCCGCCGGCGTGGCGCCCCCGGACACCGAACGGGCCCCTGACCAGCCATCCGGGCAGGTCACGCCGGTCGGTGCGGTCGGGGCCGGTGCGCTGTGGAAGCCGCCGTACGCCCGCCGCACCGCCGCCCTCTGGGTCGTTTGGTTCATGGTCAACCTGGCCTACTACGGCGCCTTCATCTGGCTGCCCAGCCTCATCGCCGCGCAGGGCTACTCGCTGGTGAAGTCGATGGAGTACACGCTCATCATCACCCTGGCCCAGCTGCCCGGTTATGCCCTCGCCGCGTGGCTCATCGAGGTCTGGGGCCGCCGCGCCACGCTGGCGACCTTCCTGCTGGGCTCCGCACTCTCCGCCGGCGCGTTCGGCCTGGCCCACAGCACGACCTACATCCTCGTCGTCGGCATGTGCCTTTCGTTCTTCAACCTCGGCGCATGGGGTGCGTTGTATGCCGTCTCGCCCGAGATCTACCCCACTGCCATCCGCGCCACCGGGACCGGCGGCGCCGCAGCCTTCGGCCGGATCGCCAGCATCATCGCGCCGCTGTCCGTGCCCGTCATGCTCGGCTGGGGCGGGCAGGTCCTCGTCTTTACCGTCTTCGGCGGGGCTTTCGCTATCGCCGCACTGGCGGCGCTGGCCCTGCCGGAATGGAAGGATCGAGCGCTCGACGAGACGGTCTAAGCCGCCCCGCGTCCCTTCTTGCGGATCGGGGCGCCCAGCTTCGCCCTGGCTAGCTTGCGTCGGGCTGGCTGGGTTCGTCAGGCCGCGATTGGCCCGTCCGCCTTGTCGTCTCGTGCTGGGCTGCGACGGGGCCGGGCCTCCCCTGGGAGGCCCGGCCCCGTCGGCCGGCAGTCCGGTTTCGCTACAGGGCCTTGATGATGTCCTCGACCCGATCCTTGGCGTCGCCAAAGAGCATGGCGGTGTTGTCCCGGAAGAAGAGCGGATTCTGCACACCGGCGTAGCCCGTGTTCATCGACCGCTTGAAGACGATGACCTCGCCTGCGTCCCAAACCTTCAAGACGGGCATCCCGGCGATCGGACTCGTCGGGTCATCGTAGGCCGCGGGGTTGACCGTGTCGTTCGCGCCGATGACGAGCACGACATCGGTGTCGGACAGGTCATCGTTGACCTCGTCCATCTCGAGGACTATGTCGTAGGGCACCTTCGCCTCCGCGAGCAGCACGTTCATGTGCCCGGGTAGTCGTCCGGCGACCGGGTGGATGCCGAATCGGACGTCGACGCCCTTCTCGCGCAGCTTCTTCGTCAGGTCGGCGACCGGATACTGAGCCTGCGCCACCGCCATCCCGTAGCCGGGGGTGATGACGACCGACTTCGCGTCCTTGAGCAGGTCCGCGACCTCCGTGGCCGTGGTTTCACGGTGCTGGCCGTAGTCCTTGGTCTCGCCGGTGACCGCCCCGTCAGAGCCGAATCCACCGGCGATGACGTTGATGAACGACCGGTTCATCCCCTTGCACATGATGAAGGAGAGGTAGGCACCCGAGGAGCCGACGAGGGCCCCGGTGACGATCAGGAGGTCATTGCTCAGCATGAAGCCCGCCGCAGCGGCCGCCCAACCCGAGTAGCTGTTGAGCATCGATACGACGACCGGCATGTCACCGCCGCCGATGGCCGCGACGAGGTGCGCACCCAGCGCTAGGGCGAGAACCAGCATCAACACCAGAGGGAGCGCGGTGTCGCTCATGACGAACCACACGCCGAGCGCAATCGTCACGAGGATCGCCGCGAGGTTGATGAGGTTGTGCTTGGGCAGGCTCAGCGGGGACGACTTCATCTTCGCCGACAGCTTGAGGAAGGCGATGATCGAGCCCGTGAGGGTCACGGCACCGATGAAGACCCCGACGAAGACCTCGCCGTTGTGGATGAGGTGCAGTTGGCGGATCTCGGCGTCCATCGGCTGTGGCCACACGGTGCCGAACCAGCTGTTGAAGCCGACGAGCACGGCCGCCAGGCCGACGAAGCTGTGCAGCATCGCGATGAGCTCGGGCATTCCGGTCATCTGCACCCGCAGGGCGAGCCAGACGCCGATCGCGGCGCCGATGACCATGGCGACCAGCAGGATCGCCATTCCGACCGCGTTACCGATGTCGGCCGCCAGGATGATCGTCGAGAGCAGGGCGAGCGTCATGCCGGCGATGCCGCACGCGTTGCCGAACTTGGCACTCTCGTGCTTGGAGAGCCCGGCGAGAGCCAGGATGAACAGGAAGGCGGCGACGATATAGCTCGCCTGGACGAAGGTCTCGATCATGTCCTCAGCCCCTCGTGAACATCGTGAGCATGCGCTGGGTGACGGTGAACCCGCCGAAGACGTTGATGCTGGCCACGAGAATCGCGACGAAGGCCAGCACGAGCACGCCAATGTTGTCGATGCCGACCTGGAGCATCGCGCCGACGACGATGATTCCCGAGATCGCGTTGGTCACGGACATGAGTGGAGTGTGCAGGGCGTGGTGGACGGCGCCGATGATGTAGAAGCCGATGACCACAGACAGCATGAAGACCGTGAAGTGCCCGAGGAATGACGGCGGCGACGTCCCCGCAAGCAGCAGGAAGAGCGCGCTCCCGGTCGCCAGGACGCCAACCTTGACCCGTCCGGAGATCGGCTTCTTCTCGGGGCGCGCGACAGCGGCGGACGCGCCGCCCGTCTTCGCGGTCGCCGAGGCCGGAGCCGCGGACACCTGCACCGGTGGCGGGGGCCAGAGGATCTCACCCGACTTCACGACCGTCATGCCGCGCTGGACGACGTCGTCCATGTCCAGGGCGAGCTGCCCGTCCTTGCCAGGCGTGAGCAGCGTCAAAAGGTTGACGACATTCGTGCCGTAGAGCTGGGAGGCCTGAGTGGGCAGGCGGCCCGCGAGGTCGGTGTAGCCAAGGATCGTCACGCCGTTGCGTGTGACGACCTTCTCGTCTGCCACTGAGCCCGCCACGTTACCGCCCTGGGCTGCGGCCATGTCGACGATGACGCTGCCCGGCTTCATGCTCGCGACCATCTCCTCGGTGAGCAGGCGCGGGGCCGCCCGCCCGGGGATGAGCGCGGTCGTGATGACGATGTCGACGTCCTTGGCCTGGTCGGCGTAGAGCGCAGCGGCCTTGGCGTCGTAGTCGGCCGAGGTGGCCTTCGCGTAGCCGTCGGACGAGACCTGCGCCTGCGTGTCCTGCACCGAGAGGAACTCCGCGCCCATCGAGCCGACCTGCTCAGCGACCTCGGGGCGCGGGTCGGTGGCGCGGACGATAGCGCCGAGGCTCCCGGCCGCGCCGATGGCGGCCAGCCCCGCCACCCCGGCACCGGCGACGAGGACCTTTGCGGGCGGCACCTTGCCTGCGGCGGTGATCTGGCCGGTGAAGAACCGGCCGAACTCATGGGCGGCCTCGACCACGGCCCGGTAGCCCGCGATGTTCGCCATCGAGGACAGGACGTCCATCGACTGCGCACGTGAGATGCGAGGGACCGCGTCCATCGCGAGGACTGTGATGTTCCGCTGCCCGAGCCGTTCGACGAGTTCGGGTCGCAGCGCGGGCGAAATGAGGCTGATGAGGGTCGCGCCGTCGCGCAGCGATTCGATCTCCTCATCGACGGGCGCCTCGACCTTGATGACGATGTCGGATTGCCACACCTCTCGGGTGTCGCCGATCCGCGCCCCCGCCTCGGCATAATCGGCGTCCGGCAGGGAAGATCGTTCTCCCGCCCCGGCCTCGACGACGACGTCGTAACCGAGCTTGATGAGCTTGATGATGGTCGCCGGGGTGGCGGCGACCCGGGTCTCACCCGGGCGGGTCTCTTGCGGCACGCCGATGAGCACGGTGACCTCCTAGACGACAACTGGACGCGGTCCATGACAGTACCGACCTGGATCGGGCGCAGGGACCGCAATGAAAACCTATCGTGACTAGGCGCCCCGGCGGGGGCGAGTCCGGCACGCGGAGCCCCGGGCGTCGCGCCGCGCACCCAGGGCCCGATGACCATCGCCCCAGCAACGGCGGGGGGCCGTGGCAGACTCGTGCGGGACTGCTCAAGAGTTCAGCGGGCTCGGTCCGGTCCGACGGTCGTGACGAAGGGGAGCCATGTCAGCCAGACAACAGATGAGCCCAGCCGCACCCGTCGGTGCGGCGACGCACCGCCGGATGAGCGGTCGCGATCTCGCGCTCGTCGCTGCCTTCGCCGCCTTCATGGTCGTCCTCGGCCTGCCCGGGGCGCTCTTCGCCGGTTCGCCCGTGCCGATCACGCTGCAGACGCTCGGTGTCATGCTCGCGGGCGCCCTGCTCGGGTGGCGCCGAGGGCTCATGGCGGTGCTCGTCGTGATCGCGTTGTGCGCGGTCGGCCTGCCGGTCCTGGCTGGCGGGCGCGGGGGTCTCGGGGTTTTCGCCGGGCCCACCGCGGGCTTCCTGCTCGGCTGGGCCCCGGCCGTCGCAGTCACCGGGTTCCTCGTCGAGAGGGCGCGTCGGCTCAGCGCGCTCCGGCTCTTCGCCGCGATCCTGCTCGGCGGCATCGGCGTCCTGCACGTGTTCGGTATCGCGGGCATGATGGCGCGGGCCGGGCTGACGCTGTCGGCCGCGGTCCTGGCCGATGCCGCGTTCCTGCCCGGAGACCTCGTCAAGGTTCTACTCGCGACATTCGCGGCGGCGACCGTGCACCGGGCCATGCCCGATCTGCTGCCCCGCCGCGCGGCGCGACCGGTCGGCCCGGGCACCGGTGCTGTCGTCGGGGGTGCCGATGTCACAGGCTCCGCCGAGACCACCCGCTAGGTGCGTCCCTCTCGATCGAGCGCCGAGGTCGTGGGCCCGGTCCAGCTGATCCAAGCAGCGCAAGCGCCGGTCGTCGCCGACGATCCCGACCCGCGTCGCCTGGTCGATGCCATCCGCGCCGCGCTCGACGTCGGCCGCCCCGTGGCCGTCCTCGACGGTGGGTGGCCCGCAGCGCGGTGCGCCCAGGCTCGAGCAGAGCTGGCAGAGCACGCTGCGGACCTACGGCCTGGAGACCTCGTCGTCTTCACCTCGGGCACCAGCGGACGGCCCCGGGCCGTGCGCCGCGAGCTCGCCTCGTGGCTGGCCAGCGCCGGCGCGCTCACCGACCTGCTTGGACTCTGCGCCGATGACGTCACCTGGCTGCCCGGCCACCCTGCCGCGACGCTGTCGCTCTATGCCGCCTGGCACGCGCTCGGCGTCGGGTCGAGGGTGCGATACGCGGGGGAGAGGCACGCCGACGCGACGGTCGTGCACGCCGTGCCCTCCCTGGTGCCGGGCATCCTGCGCGCCCGGGCGGGGGGTGACCTGCCGCGCCTGCGTCTCCTCGTCACGGCCGGCGATCGTGTCCCGCCCGACCTGCGCGCTCGCTGCGCCGACCTGCGGGTGCGACTCCTGGCCTACTACGGCGCCGCCGAACTGTCGTTCGTGGCCCTGCGCGATGACCTCAGCCATGACATTGGTGATGGTTCGGGGGGGCACGGCTATCGAGCCTTCCCCGGGGTGGAGCTCGACATTCGCGACGGGTTGTTGTGGAGCCGCTCTGGCTACCAGGCGTTGGGGTATCTCGGCCAGCGACAGGACTGCGGGGTGGCGGGGGGTGAACACGGGCCGCTGCGGCGGAGCGCGTCGAGATCCTCGGTCGGGCCGACGAGGCGGTCACGGTCGCCGGGCACACTGTCGTCGTCGAGGACCTGGAGGCAACGCTTCGCGACGGTCCCGGGATCGATGATGCCCTCGTCGTCGGGTTGCCCGATCCGGTCCACGGTGCTCGACTCGTCGCCCTCTGGATCCACTCGGGGCCCAGCGACGGGCCGGCGCCGGCGTTCGGTGAGGTGCCGGCCGGACTGTCCGCCCTCGTGGCCCCCCTGCCGACCTACGCCCGGCCGCGCAGCTGGGTGCGGATGCCGGCGGTGCCGGGCCTGCCCCGCACGTCCGCCGGGAAGCCGGATCGGCCGGTGGCCAGAGCCCTGGCCGCCGACACGGGGGTGCAAGGCCCATGACGCCGACCACCCCGGTCATCGTCGCGGCTCTGCGCACCCCGGTGGGCACCGCCGGGCACAGCCTCGCCGATGTCGATGCGAGCACCCTGGCCGCGACGCTCCTCGCCCGGCTGACTGGCGACCTCACGGCGTTGGGCATCGCCTCGACCGCAGACCGGGCGTCGGTCGATCACGTCGTGCTCGGCAACTGCATGGGCCCCGGTGGCAACCTGGCGCGCGTCGCGGCCTTGGCAGCAGGTCTCGGCGAGGAAGTACCGGGGGTCACGGTGGACCGGCAATGCGGCAGTGGTCAGGAGGCGATCCACCAGGGCGCCGCTCTCGTCGCTCTCGGCCAGGCCGACCTCGTGCTCGCCGGGGGTGTGGAGTCCGCAAGCACCGCTCCGTGGCGCATCGCCCGCCCCGCCGGTGTGTTTACCGCTGAGCCGGCCCATCACCTCAAGCCCTACCCACGCGCCCCGTTCGCGCCCCCGGGCTGGCCTGACCCCGACATGGGTCCGGCTGCCCAGGACGTGGCCGATCGTTGGGGGATCGAACGGCAGCGGCAGGATGCCTACGCACTCCGCTCCCACGAGCGCACACTATTGTTTGCGGATCGAGGCGCCAACGAGATCGTGCCGGTTGACGTCTCAGGGCGAGTCGTAGCGCGAGACGACCGCCCGCGTCGGCTCTCGCCGGCCGTGCTGGCCCGGCTGCCCGGCGCCTTCCGTCCCGGTGGCAGCGTCACCGCCGGCAACTCGTGCGCCATCAGCGACGGGGCCGCGATCGTCGCGGTGGTGCCCGAGCGTGTCCGCGCACAGGCCGGAGTGCGCGGCCTGGCGATTCGCGGCTGGCAAGCGAGCGGGAGCGATCCGGCGATGCCGGGAGTCGGCCCGCTTCCCGCGGTGCGCGCGCTGCTAGGGCGGCTGGGCGTGGCGCTGGATCGGGTCGACGCGATCGAGATCACCGAGGCCTTCGCCGCCCAGGTGCTCGCCTGCACCGATGAGCTGGGCCTGCACCCCCTCGGGGCCGACAGCGAGCGTGTCTGCCCGTGGGGAGGGGCCATCGCGCTCGGGCATCCGTGGGGAGCCTCCGGGGCGTTGTTGGCCGTGCGATTGTTCTCGCGCATGGTCCGCCACGAGGGGGTGGACGCCGGTGCCTTGGGGCTCGCGACGTGTGCGATCGGCGGGGGCCAGGGGCTGGCGATGCTGGTGGAGAGGGTCGGACCGTGATCGTCTTCGACGCGGTTCAGCACGCCTACGGGGATCGAACGGTGTTGCACGGGATCGACCTGGAGCTCTCCGAGCGGCGCATCGGCCTCGTCGGAGCGAACGGCTCGGGCAAGTCGACCCTCGCCCGAATGATCAACGGCCTGGTCATTCCGAGCAGCGGGCGGGTCACCGTCGGCGGACTCGACGTCGCGCGCCAGGGCGCTGCGGTGCGCCGCAACGTCGGCTTCGTCTTCGCCGACCCCGAAGCCCAGATCATCATGCCGACCGTCGCCGAGGACGTCGCGTTCTCCCTGCGACGGCACCGGTTGAGCGCGACCGAGCGTGACACCCGTGTCCGGGCTGCGCTGTCTCGCTACGGACTTGCGGATCACTTCGACCACCCGGCCCACCTGCTCTCCAGCGGGCAGAAGCAACTGCTCGCCCTGGCGGCCGTCCTTGTCACCGACCCGGTCGTCCTCGTCGCCGACGAGCCGACGACCCTCCTGGACCGGCGCAACGCGCGCGCGATCACCGCCGAGCTGGCCCGACTCGACCAGCAGGTGATCCTTGTCACTCACCATCTGCATCTCCTGGCGGACTGGGATCGCGTCGTCGTCATCGACGAGGGCCGCGTCGTCGCCGACGGACCGCCGGCGCGGGCGCTGCCGGCGTACCGGGAACTCATGGACTCGACATGAGGAGTGCGCAACTGGGGGATGTGGCGTGATCGGCGTGTACGTCGCCGGCACGACGGTCCTGCACCGGGCCCGCCCTGGGGTCAAGCTTGCCGCGCTGCTCGTCCTGACGACTGTGCTCGTGGCGCTGCCGCGCGCGCAGGTCGTCACGGTCGGGGTGGTCGTCGTGACCGCCGGCGCGCTGGTCGGCAGGCTCGGGGTGCGCGGTCTCGGCCGTCTCGTGTGGCCGCTGCGGTGGGTCGTCCTCGTGCTGACACCTGTGCAGGCGTGGCTCGTGGGATGGGAGCGCGCGTATGTCGTCGTCGGCGGCCTCGTCGTCGCCGTGACCGCCGCGGGTGTCGTCAGCGCAACGACCCGAGTCACCGACATGACCGACACGCTCACCGCCCTCATCCGCCCACTACGCCGCGTGGGCGCCGACCCCGACCGCGTCGGCCTCGTCCTGGCGCTGGCGATCCGGGCGGTCCCCGTGATCGTCGACGCGCTGCGGGTCGTCCGGGAGGCGCGTGCGGCTCGGGGGATGCGTCTGACCCCCGACACGATCCTCGCGCCACTGCTCATCCGCACGATCCGGCACGCCGACCGGGTGGGGGAGGCCTTGGCGGCGCGCGGCCTGGATGACTGAGGGTGCGACGACGCGCCGTGGGTTATCGGTTGCTGTGTGTCGGTTCCTGCCGGTGTCGACGAGGTACCGATTTCGCTGCGGATGCCGGTGTCAGGTATGTTTTCCCTGCATGTCAGCGGGCATCGCGGCGGCGGATCCACTCGGATCCGGACAGCCGGGGTTCCGCAGACAGTGCCCCGATAGCTCAGTCGGCAGAGCGTCTCCATGGTAAGGAGAAGGTCTAGGGTTCGATTCCCTATCGGGGCTCAGGTCACGGCATCGGATCGTTCGCCTCGGCTGGTCACCTCACGATGGGTGCCGGTCGCGGTGGTGTTCTTGTCGAGATCAGTGGCGGGGTAGCTCAGGTGGTTAGAGCACACGACTCATAATCGTGGTGTCGCGGGTTCGAGTCCCGCCCTCGCTACCATCACGTTTTCCGATTCGTGGCACTATTCGCGTAGTCTTAGAAGTCGTTGTGCCGTTCTCGGGCACTCCTCCGCACACCCCCCGATCGCTCGAAAGTCAGGTAGTCCTGTGGCCAGCAAAGCCAGTGAGGTCCGTCCGAAGATCACGCTCGCGTGCGTGGACTGCAAGAACCGGAACTACATCACCAAGAAGAACCGGCGCAACAACCCCGATCGGCTCGATCTGGCCAAGTTCTGCCCCAACTGCACTAAGCACACGACGCACCGCGAAACGCGTTGAGCGTCAACTGAGCACTGTCGACGAACAGCCGCGGCCCTGCGAGGCGGCGGCTGTTCGCGCGTTCCGCTGCGGCCGTCCCCGGCTTCGCGTGTCGGGTATCGGCGGGGTCCTAAGGTAGGCGGCATGCCTGTCAACGCATCGTTCGAGGGTCGTGCCTATCCGCCCTCGTCCTCCTACCTCATCGGCCGCGAGCACGTCCGGGACTTCGCGGATGCGCTCGGGGCAACCAGCCCGCTGCACACCGATGTCGAGGCGGCGCGGGCGGCGGGATACCGCGACGTCATCGCCCCGCCCACCTTCGCGGTCGTGATCGCACAGCGGCTCGAATCGCAGTTCGTCGCGGACCCTGAGGCGGGCGTCGACTTCACCCGCGTCGTGCACGGGGAGGAGAAGTTCGTCCACCACGCGCCTCTGGCCGCGGGCGACGAAGTCGTCGGCGTCCTGCACATCGACCGGGTCCGGGAGGTGGCCGGGAACACGATGGTCTCGACGCGCGTCGAATTGTCGACGCCGGAGGGAACCCCCTTGACGACCGTGATCTCCAGTCTCGTGGTGCGAGGAGGCAGCGCATGAGCCAGGGGACCTCGACCCTGTCGGGAACGAGCTGCCGCCGCTGCGGGTGAGTGTCGACCGGGCTCGCCTGGTCCACTACGCCGGGGCGAGCGGCGATCGGAACCCGATCCACTGGGATGTCGACTTTGCCAAGGGCGTCGGTCTGCCGGATGTCATCGCCCACGGCATGTTCACCATGGGGGCCGCCGCCGAGTGCGTCAGCGCCTGGTGCGGCGACCCGGGCCGGATCGTCTCCTACGGAACGAAGTTCGTCGGCATGGTCGTCGTTCCGCGCGACCTGGGAGCCGTCGTCGAGGTGAGCGGCAAGGTCACCGCGGTCGATGTCGACGCCCAACTGGCCACCGTCGAGCTGACGGTGACGAGCCAGGGCCGCAAGATCCTGGGTCGAGCGCTCGCGGTGGTCAGCCTCGCCCGCGCTGCAGGCGTGTGAGGTCGGTGACCGTTTCTGCGGAGTCCGGTTCGAGGCCCGATGCATCGGCGTCGACGACGGACCCGAGAAGTCTGGCGCTGCTGACGACCATGCGCGTCGGCGGGCCCGCGCGCAGGACGGTGACGGCCCATACCGCGGCGCAGATTGTCGCGGCTGTGCGCGCGGCCGACGACGCGGGCGAGCCGCTGCTCGTCGTCTCCGGCGGCTCGAACCTCCTCGTCGCGGACGAGGGCTTCGACGGCACCGTCGTGCGGATTGCCTCGCGCGGCGTTGACGTCGAGTCCGGTGTCGACGGCTCCGGGGTGACGCTCCGGGTCGCCGCGGGCGAGCCGTGGGACGAGTTCGTAGCGCGGACCGTAGCCGAGGGCTGGGCGGGAATCGAGGCGCTGTCGGGGATCCCCGGATTGACCGGGGCGACCCCGATCCAGAACGTCGGTGCCTACGGACAGGACGTCTCCCAGACGATCGTTGCGGTGCAGGCCTGGGACCGCCAGGAGCAGCGACAGCTGCACTTTGCCGCCGCTGACTGTGGCTTCGCCTACCGCCACTCGCTCTTCAAGGACACGATGACCGGCGCGAGCCCGCGCTACGTGGTCGTCGACGTCACCTACCGGCTCGAGCTGGCCGACCTGTCACGGCCGTTGGCATACGCCGACCTGGCCCGAGGCCTTGGCGTCGAGCTGGGCGCGCGCGTGCCGCTGGCCGATGCCCGCGCAGCGGTGCTCGAGCAGCGCCGACGACGCGGGATGGTTCTCGACGCGGGCGACCACGACACCTGGAGCTGCGGCTCGTTCTTCACCAATCCGATCCTGACCGCGGCGGACTTTGCCGAACTCAGCGATCAGGTCCAGCGGCGGCTGGGGCCGGACGTGGTGCTCCCGGGCTTCCCCGACCCTGACGGGCGGGTCAAGACGAGCGCCGCCTGGCTCATCGACAAGGCCGGATTCAGCAAGGGACATGGACTGCCGGGTCCCGCCGCGCTGTCGACCAAGCACACCCTGGCCCTGACGAACCGAGGTGAGGCATCGGCTGCGGACCTCATCGCCCTGGCGCGCGAGGTGCGCAACGGGGTCGAGTCCGCCTTCGGCGTGCGGCTCGTCAACGAGCCGGTCCTCGTCGGCCTTACTCTCTGAGGTCGTTCAGCTCGTGTTCGAAGCACTGGAATCGATGGGCCCGACTGTCCCAACGCGCAGCTGACCGGGGGCGGGTCAGCCCCGGGCAAGGCCCTGACGACCCACGGACCTCACATGAGGTCTTCGATGTCCTCGGCCAGACTGTCCGCCTCCAGGCCCACGACGACCTGGACGACGTTGCCCGCAGCGATGACACCGTGCGCCCCCGCGCGCTTGAGAGCCGCGGCGTCGACCACCGCGGGGTCCTGCACCTCAGTGCGCAGACGCGTTGTGCACGGTTCGATCTCGATGACGTTGTCGGCTCCGCCAAGGGCGGCGAGAATGTCTTGGGCCTTGCTCATGGTCTGGTGTCCTTCCGGGACGTGAGAATCGCTGGGATAACGATACCGAGCGAGTCCCCGGGCGCTGTGCTGCCCGGGCTATTTACGATGCGGCCTGGAACGCCCGCCTTGTCGCAGCACCACCCGCAGCAGATCATCCCAGCGCCGATCCACGGCGCCGGAACGAAAGGAAGCCGATGACCAAGCTCGACTCCACCGCTGCTGGCGGGGGCACCAAGCAAGGAGTCAACCTCGCCGGCGTGCAGAAGTTCGGCCGCAGCCTCATGCTGCCGATCGCGGCGCTGCCCGTCGCGGGTCTCATGCTGCGCCTCGGTTCCCCCGATGTCCTCGGCGTGGACGGTCTGAAGTGGGGCGCTGTCGCCGACGTCATCGGCGCCGCCGGCAACGCGCTCTTCGCCAACCTGCCCATCCTCTTTGCCGTCGGTGTAGCCATCGGCATGGCGAAGAAGTCCGACGGTTCGACCGCCCTTGCCGCGGTCGTCGGCTACCTCACGTTCAACAGCGTCGGTGACGCGATGAGTCCGCACATCCTGGGCGCGGCCGCGGAGGGCGATGAGCGCCTGCTCATCAATTTCGGCGTCCTCGGCGGTATCCTCGTCGGGCTCGTTGCCGCCTTCCTCTGGCAGCGGTATCACCGGATCAAGCTCCCGGACTACCTTGCGTTCTTCGGAGGTCGGCGCTTCGTGCCGATCGTCACCGCCTTCGCGTCCCTCGGGCTCTCGGTCCTCATGTCCTTCAGCTATCCCGCCTTCGACTCCGGCCTCACCGCGGTCGGTGAGTGGGTCTCGCAGAACTCGGTGCTCGGTGGCTTCGTCTACGGCACCCTCAACCGGCTGCTGATCCCACTCGGTCTGCACCACATCCTCAACTCGGTACCTTGGACGATCCTGGGTAGCTTCACCCCGCCCAACGGCCAGCCGGTGCATGGTGACATCGCGCGCTTCCTCTCCGGGGATCCGACGGCGGGTGCCTTCATGACCGGCTTCTTCCCGATCATGATGTTCGCCCTGCCCGCCGCAGCCTTGGCGATGGCTCACGAGGCGAAGCCGGCTGTCCGCAAGGCGACGACGGGCCTCATGGTCTCGGTCGCGCTGACCGCCTTCCTCACCGGTGTCACCGAACCGCTCGAATTCGCCTTCATGTTCGTCGCCTGGCCGCTCTACGTGCTCCATGCTGTCCTGACGGGCACGTCGTTGGCCCTGGTCAACGCGCTGGGGATTCGTGACGGCTTCAGCTTCTCGGCGGGTCTATTCGACTTCATCATCAATCTGCGCATCGCAGATAAGCCCGTTCTTCTCCTCGGAATCGGTCTCGTCTACGCGGTGATCTACTACGTGCTCTTCCGCTTCTGCATCCGCAAGTGGAATCTGCACACCCCAGGGCGTGAAGAGGAGGGGGCCGACTCGGCGTTCTCGCTCGATCCGACCGCCGAGGCCGCAGAACCCTCCAAGCGCAGTACGCGGGCGTCGCTGCCTGAGCCGGGTAAGGTGGCGCTGGGAGCCGAGGAAGGCCCGCGGGCCTCCGGTACTGAGGGGAGCCCAGCATGATCCTTACCTCGCAGCGCGTCCTCACACCGGCCGGTGAACTCCGGCCGGGCTGGGTCTACATCGAGGGTGACCGGGTCGCGGCTACCGGGCTCGGTACCGATCCCGGCAACGAGGCCGGCCTTGGCTCGGGCATCGAGAGTCCCGCCGCCGGTGAGGAGGATGTCCTTTACCTGGGGAATGACGTGATCTCGCCCGGATTCGTTGACATGCATTGTCACGGTGGGGGAGGTGCATCCTTCACGACAGGCTCCGTCGAGGACGCCCGCCAGGTACTCGCCACGCACTGGCACGAGGGATCCACCAGCGTCATGGCGAGCCTCGTGACCGATACCCCCGAAGTCCTCGGTGAGCACGTCCAGTCGCTGGCACCGCTCGTGAGAGCGGACGACCTGCTCGGCGTGCATCTCGAGGGCCCATGCCTCTCGCGCGTGCACCAGGGGGCGCACGCACCGGAGCTGTTGGTGGCGCCGGCGGCGATCGACCTGCTGGGCATTCTCGATGCGGCCCCGGGCACGGTGCAGATGATCACGATCGCCACAGAGCTCGAAGGTGGACTCGATGCGGTCGCCCAGCTTCGCGAGCGTGGTGCCAAGGTTGCCCTAGGACACTCCGATGCGACGTACCTGCAGACGCGGGCAGCCATCGCTGCCGGGGTCACCGTTGCTACCCACTTGTGCAATGCGATGCGGCCGCTGCACCATCGGGAGCCTGGGCCGATTCTGGCCTTCCTCCAGGACGACGCTGCCTGGGTCGAGCTGATTGCCGACGGTGTGCATTTGGCCGCCGAAGTTGTCAATGGATTGTTTGCGGTTGCGGCCCGTCGAATCGTCCTCGTCACCGATGCGATGAGCGCGGCGGGGATGGGTGATGGAACGGCCCTCCTCGGACCACTCGAGGTGTCGGTGCGCGACGGGGTTGCCCGGCTCACTTCCACGGGGGCCATCGCCGGGAGCACGCTGACCCTCAGCCGGGCGGTCCGCTTCAGCGTCC
>JAUNUZ010000011.1 GCA_030537915.1 Micrococcales bacterium | reverse complement strand
CGACTCGAGCGATGACGAGGTGCACCGGATCGCGCCGCGGCACCCCGTCTTCCGGTTGTCAGTGCCGTGACGGCCCCGATTGCGGCGAGCGCCACCCCGGCAAGGGGGCAGCGCACGGAGCGGGAGGCGCAGATCGTCGCGACCGCCCGTCGGGTCCTCGAGACAGAGGGACCCGACGCGCTGACGATGCGCCGGATCGGTGACGAGGTGGGGATGCGGGCACCCTCGCTCTACAAGCACTTTCCCGGCAAGCGGCACGTCCAGGCGGCGCTCGTCGAGGACGCCTTCTCCGAGATGGGTGCCGCACTCCACCGGGCGGTGGCGCGACCTGGCCGGCGCACCCCTGCGGCAGCCCTCCTCGCCGCCTATCGCAAGGCAGCCCTCGCGAGCCCGCACGGCTACCGGCTCGCGACCGGGCCGGACCTGCCGCGCGACCTGCTGAGCCCCGGGCTCGAGGCGTGGTCGGGGGAGCCCTTCTTCCTCGCGACGGGGGACCCGCACGTGGCGCAGGCCCTGTGGGCCTTCGCGCACGGCATGGCGATCCTCGAGATCGAGGGGCGCTTCCTGGGCTCCTCGGACCTGACGCGCACCTGGCGCGCCGGCGCACAGGCCTTCTCACCCCCCTGCGCCGGACGCCGCCGAGCTGGCGAGCGCGCTGCAGGCGGGTGGACACACCCTGGCCCTGGTCTCGGGGGGCTTCACCGAGGTCATCGAGCCGATGGCCGCCGAACTGGGGATCCGGCACGTCACGGCCAACCGGCTCGAGATCATCGACGGTGTCATCACCGGGCGAGTGAGCGGCCGGATCGTCGACCGGGCCGTCAAGGCGCAGACGCTGCGTGACCTGGCTGCGAGTCTGGCGATCCCGCGCGAGCGCACCGCGGCCGTCGGCGACGGGGCCAATGACCTGGAGATGCTAGCCGCGGCCGGGACCGGGATCGCGTTCGCGGCCAAGCCGGTGGTCCGTCAAGCCGCCGACGTGGTCATCGACGACGCCGACCTGCGACTGGTGCTCGACGCGTTGGCGCTGCGGCGCGACTAGCACACCGCGCAGGCGATCCACCGGCGTAGTGCGCCAGCCCTCAGCGACGTTCAGCGCGAGTACTGAAGAGCTGCAGTCCGCCGACGGGGGTGAAACCGGCACGTAGGAAGGCCCGCAGAGTGGCCGCGTTGCCCGGGGGCGCGGACGCCGCGACAACCTCGTGCTCCGGGACTGCGGCCAGGGCCATGTCGAGCAATTCGGGCGCCGTACCCTTTGCGGGCATTGAGTCCACGACTTCGACGGAGATCTCGCGCAACCCGGCTACGCCGTGGCCGAGCGTGATGAAGTCGTGTCGAGCGGGGTCGGAACGGCCCAATACCTGCACATTGGTGTGAACCCGACGGGCATACTCCACGTGCGGGTGCTTGGTCAGATCGGGGCGTGACACGAGGGCGGGTTGTCCGTCCTGCGCTCCGCGCCCCGCGCAAAGCATGAGGACACCTAGCGAGTCGATCCACCCGTTGGGCCCGGCCAGCTCGCAGACGAGACGAGGGTCGTGGGCGCCGCCCCAGCCGTCGACGCCCTGGTCCTGCAGGCGGGCAACAGAAATGTCATACGAGACGGCCAGCACTGCGCGACCCGTGAACGCCAAGATGCCCTGGACGCTCTGCGACCACGGCGAGACCCGGATCCAGCCGCCGTCCGCGGGCGGGAAGGCACCGGCAGCGACCTCTCGCAGCAGGCGCGCCAACGGGTGGCGCGCCGGAGTCCACAGCGGGGAATCGACGGTCATCGGCACGGGTCCTTGGGGCTGACTTGTGTTGCGGTCTCGTTCCGCATCGGCGAAGCCACTTGCTTCTGTAGCAAATCCGCTGATGAGCCGGCCGACCGTCAGCCACCAAGGGCGTGGAAGCCTCCATCCACATGGATGATCTCACCGGTCGTCGCCGGGAACCAGTCCGAGAAGAGCGCGACGCACCCACGCGCGGCAGGGGTCGGGTCCGCGATATCCCACCCGAGCGGGGAGTGCTCCCCCCACTCCGCAAAACGTGAGAAGGCCGGGATCGAGTTCGCCGCCGTCGTACGGATCGGCCCGGCGGCCACGAGATTGCACCGGATACCCTGCGGTCCCAGATCGCGTGCGAGGTAGCGGTTCGTCGACTCGAACGCCGCCTTCGCCACGCCCATCCAGTCGTAGCCGGCCCAAGCAACGCTCGCGTCGAGCGTCAGACCGACGACGGCACTACCGCGGGGCATGAGTGGCTGACACGCCACAGCCAACGCCTTCAGGGAGAAGGCCGAGACCTGCAGGGCCGGAGCCACGTCCTCCCACGTCGCGTTCATGAAGTCGAAAGCCCCCTTCGGCGCGAAGCCGATGGAGTGCAGAACCCCGTCGAGGCTGCTCACGTGCTCGCGGACGAGGTCCGGCAGCGCCTCGAAGTGCGCGGGGTCCGACACGTCGAGCTCCACGACGGGCGCCTCCTGCGGGAGTCGCCGCGAGATGGCGGTCGTGATCTTCATCGTGCGACCGAAGGACGTCAGCACGATCTGTGCGCCCTGTTCCTGGGCGAACTTGGCCACGTGGAAGGCGATGGACGCCTCGGTCAAGACGCCGGTGACCAGGATCTTCTTGCCCTCCAGCAGTGCCATATGCCTGTCTTCCCTTCGCAGATCTTGCAGATGCGTTCTGCAGCGTGTGGCGACACCTACGTGTGTGCCGGTCCATGTCGCGACTCTGTGCCGTGCGCTCAGTTACCCATGCCGAGACCACCATCGATGGGCAGGACCGCCCCGGTGATGTAGGACGCCTGCGGGGAGGCGAGGAAGTTCACCGCAGCGGCAACCTCGTCCACCGTCCCGAATCGTCCGGCGGGGATCGCGGCCCGGTACTTCTTCTTCAGGTCTTCAGGGAGGCCCTCGGTCATCGCCGTATCGATGAAGCCGGGCGCCACGACGTTCGCGGTGATGCCCCTTCCACCGAGCTCACGAGAGATCGAGCGGGCCACCCCGACGAGACCGGATTTGCTCGCGGCGTAGTTGACCTGCCCGGCCGATCCGTAGAGCCCGACGACGCTGGACACGAAGATCAGCCGGCCCCGCTTGAGGCGAATCATGCCCTTGCTCGCTCGACGGGCGCAGCGGATGGCGCCGCCGAGGTTGGTGTCCAGAACCGAATCGAGGTCGTCATCCGAGAGGCGCATGAGCAGTTGGTCCTTGGCGATGCCGGCATTGGCCACGAGCACCTCGACCGGCCCTCCCGTCAACTGCGTCACGGCATCGAAGGCGGCATCGACACTCGCCGTCTGCGTGACCTCCAGAGGGACCGCCTCCAGGCCCTGTGGGGCCGCTCCGCTGCGGCATCCCACGATGACCCGGCAACCCGCCTCGCGCAGGGCCAACGAGATCGCCAGCCCGATGCCTCGGTTGCCACCGGTCACCAGCGCGGTCCGCTCGGCGCCCCGAAGGGCCGGGGAGGTCGGGCTTGTCATGTGCGTCTCTCTCGTCGTTACCTGCGCGGTCTGTCTGGTGGTCGACTACTCAGGCGGTTGTGCTTGCCGCTGATGTGCCGACTGTGAACCTAATGCACTACCCGCCGGTAACGAACGCGGGGTTGCCCTCGGGGTTACGCTTGGCGGGTGCGTTCCTCGACGCCGTCGGCCCCCGCCGGGCCCCCGGTGCCGCCCCCTCCGATTGGATCGCCCCAGCAGAGGCGCCAGGTCCAATCCATTTCATCGCTGCCGGTCTCGCAGCGGGCAGACCAGCACAAACGGATTCGCAACTATCTGATCTCCATGGGTATCAGGACCCTGTGCTTCGCCCTCGCCGGGGTCTTCGCCATCGCCACGGACTGGACCGTCGCTGCCTGGGTCTGCATCGTCGCGGCGGCCCTGCTCCCCTATCCTGCGGTCGTCTTCGCCAACAACACCGACCGCCGTCAAAGCAAGATGGAGGCGGTGGGCCCCACGCGGGCGATCGGCACGTCGCACGCCGAGGCCATCGGCGGTTCGGAGCCCCAGCCTGACACTGAGAACCATCGGGACCAGGCGGCTGGCGACGAGCCTTAGGGCCGGGCTCAGCTGGGTCCGGACCACCCGTGCTCCCGGAGGGGACAGCTCGAGCGGGCTCAGCCGCCGATCGCGGACATGGGCCGGGCCGGCTGGATGAAGTCGGGGGCGCCGATGCCGTGGCCGCGAGCCTTGCGCCACATCTCGCCGCGGATGAGCCGGACGAGATCGCGGTCGGTCGCTCCCTCGCGCAGCGGTCCCCGCAGGTCCATCTCGCCACGGGAGAAGAGGCAGTTGCGGACCATCCCGTCCGCGGTGAGCCGGACGCGGTCACAGGACGCGCAGAAGGGGGCGGAGACGCTTGCGATGATGCCCACCGTGGCCGGCCCGCCGTCGACGAGGAAGCGCTCCGCGGGGGCGGAACCGCGCTCGGGCACGGGGGTGAGCGTGAAGCGCTCCAGCAGCCGCTGCTGGACCTCGGCAGCGGTCACCATCGTGTCGCGCTGCCACTGGTGCTGGGCATCCAGCGGCATCTGCTCGATGAAGCGCAATTCGTAGCCGCGATCCAGGCACCACGCCAGCACGTCGGCGACGGAGTCGTCGTTGACGCCCCGCATCGCGACGGCGTTGACCTTGACCGGCGTCAATCCCGCCTCGGCAGCCGCCGCCAGACCGGCAATGACGTCGCCTAGGCGGTCGCGCCGCGTCAGCTTGGCGAAGGACTCCCGGTCGATCGTGTCGAGGCTGATGTTGACCCGGTCCAGCCCCGCCGCGGCGAGGGCGCCCGCGGTGCGCGCAAGGCCGACCCCGTTGGTTGTCATGGCGATCATCGGCCGCGGTCGTAGCCGGGCGATACCCGCGACGACCTCGGGCAGGCTGCGGCGCAGCAGTGGCTCACCCCCGGTCAGGCGCACCTGGCGGACGCCTAGGCCGACGAAGATCTCGATGACGCGCAGGAGTTCCTCGTCACTGAGCATCTGCGGCTTGGCCATCCAAGGGAGGCCTTCGGCCGGCATGCAGTAGGTGCAGCGCAGGTTGCAGTGATCGGTCAGCGAGACGCGCAGGTCCCGCGCGATCCGTCCGAACGTATCGATGAGCGCGCCGTCGCGTGCCCCTTCCGCCTTCGAGACGAGCCGTCCCTGGGTGTCGGCAGCAGTGTCTTCGGCTCGCAGGCCAGGACGCAGCGCTGGAGAATCCACCGGAATCGGACGGTTCATATCGCCACTTTAGGCGCCCGTGAGGGCGCCGCCCAGGTGCGGGGTAGCGTTCCAGAGGTGATTCGCACGCTCTTGACGAGGCGCTGGCTGGCGGCCCTGGCCGTTGCCGTGCTCTTCGCCACGGCGTGCGTCTTCCTCGGCCGATGGCAATGGGGCCGGCACGAATACAAGTCGGCGCGAGCCCACCAGGTGCAGACCTACTACTCGGCCCCGGCCGTGCCGCTGACCCAGGTGCTGCCAGATCCGGGATCGCCGCTGCCCGCTGACCAACAATGGCGGCGGGTGACGATGACCGGCACCTACTCCCCCAACGACCAGCTGTGGGTGCGAAACCGCCCTCAAAATGTCGTCTACGGCTACGAGGTTCTCGTGCCGCTGCGGCTCGCCGACGGGAGCACGATCCTCGTGGACCGCGGCTGGGTCCGCAACGCCGAGCGCGCCGACATCCTCCCGAGCGTGCCACCGGCCCCGAGCGCTCCAGTGCAGGTGACCGGCTGGCTTCGCCCGGGCGAGGCCTCAGTCAACACCGGACTCCCGCGCGGCCAGCTCGGCTCGATCGATGTGCAGCAGGCGGCCCAGGAGCTGGGCACCCCCGTGCGGCCCGCCTACGTCGTGCTCGAGGCGGAGGATGACGGCAGCGGTGCGACGCCCGCCCGACCGGCTCCGCTGTTGGCGCCGGACACCGACACCGGCCCGCACTTCGCCTACGCGCTGCAGTGGTGGTTGGCCGCGCCGCTGGGCTTCGTGCTCGTCGCGGTCTATGCCCGCCGGGAGTGGATGGACGCCACCGGCGAGAACGCACGCCGGCGCGAGCGGGCCGCGGGCCGACCCAAGAAGACGCGCATCTGGGACGAGGAAGACGCCTGAGCGGCACCCCCACGCGTTAGCTCAGGTCTGCGTCGGCTCCGCAGCCAGCGCCGGAGTCGGCGCCGCGGCGTCGCGGAATTGCGTGCGATAGAGGTCGGCGTAGAGGCCGCCGGTCGCGAGCAACTCCTCGTGTCGCCCGCTCTGCACGACGCGCCCCCGCTCCAGCACGACGATGACGTCGGCGTCGCGGACCGTCGCGAGCCGGTGGGCGATGACCAGGGCGGTGCGCCCCGCAAGGGCTGCGTCCAGCGCCCGCTGCACGGCCACCTCGGATTCGCTGTCGAGGTGGGCGGTCGCCTCGTCGAGGATGAGCAGTCCGGGCGCCTTCAGGAGCAGCCGGGCGATGGCCAGTCGTTGCTTTTCGCCTCCGGACAGGCGGTGGCCGCGATCCCCGACCACGGTGTCCAGCCCCTCGGGCAGCGACTCGATCAGCGGCCATACTTGCGCGGCGCGCAGTGCCTCCTCCATCTGGGCCTGGGTCGCCTCAGGCCGGGCGTAGGAGAGGTTCGCGCGGATCGTGTCGTGGAAGAGGTGCGCCTCCTGGGTGACGACGCCGACCGCCTGGTGAAGGTCCGCGAGCGCCACGTCCCGGACGTCCACGCCTCCGACGCGGACCGCCCCGGAGGTCACGTCGTAGAGGCGCGCGACGAGGCTCGTCACGGTCGTCTTGCCGGCGCCGCTCGGGCCGACCAGCGCGACGAGCCGACCCGGCGCCGCGTTGATGTCGACGGCATGCAGGACGGTCTGTCCACCCCCGCGGTCCCCCGTCGCGGCGCTCTCCAGGGACGCCAGCGACACCTCGTCCGCGGGCGGGTAACCGAAACTCACGCCGTCGAGCTGCAGCGAGAGCGGGCCGTCGGGCAGGGGGCGAGGGTTGATCGGATCGCGGACCAGGGGCGGAAGGTCGAGCACTTCGAAGACGCGCTCGAAGGACACCAGCGCGGTCATAACGTCGACGCGGACCGTCGAGAGCGCGGTGAGCGGCGCATAGAGCTGGGCCATGAGGGCGGCCAGCGCGAGCAGCGTACCCACGCTCATGGCCCCCGAGGCCGCCCATACCCCCCCGACGCCGTAGACGAGCGCGGTACCCAGTGCCGCGATGAGGGTCAAGCCGGTGAGGAAGATCGAGCGGTTCATCGCGATGTCCACGCCGACGTCACGCACTGCTGCGGCCCGCTCGGCATACTCCCGCTGCTCGCGGTCGGGGGTCCCGAAGAGCTTGACGAGCAACGCTCCGGCGACGTTGAAGCGCTCCGTCATCCGAGTGCCGAGGTCCGCGTTGAGGTTCATCGAGTCCCGCGTCAGGCCTGCGAGCCGGCGGCCGACGAGCTGCGCCGGAATGAGGAAGAGCGGCCCGAGCGCCAGACACGCCAGGGTCAGCGGCCACGACAGCGACGTCATCGCGGCGAGCAGCAGCACGAGCGAGACGGCATTGCTGACGACGCCGGACAACGTCGAGGTGAACGCCTGCTGCGCGCCGATCACATCGCTGTTGAGGCGGCTGACGAGCGCGCCGGTCTGGGTGCGGGTGAAGAAGGCTATCGGTTGGTTCAGCACATGGGCGAAGACCTGATTTCGCAGGTCGTAGATGAGTCCCTCGCCGATCACGGCCGAGGTGCGGCGTTGCAAGACCCCGAGTGCGGCCGCGATCACAGATAGCCCGGCGACCAGGAGGGCGAGGACGACGACGAGCCCGCGGTCCTGCTTGAGGATCCCGTCGTCGACGATGCGCTGCAGGATCAACGGGGTCGCGACGACGAGCGCCGACCCGACGACGACTACGAGCAGGAAGAGCACGATTCGGCTGCGGTGGGGGGCCGCGTAGGACAGCACCCGGCGGGCCGTGCCGGGCTTGAGACGCTGCCCTTTCATCGAGTCCTGTGACATCGCACGCATCATCATGAAGTTGCTCATGGGTGGCGTGGCCCCCGGGCGTCGGCGAACCGAGCCGCGATGAGGCCGGCTTGCGCCTCGCGCTCGGCGCGCAGCTGCTCGGCTCGGGTGCGCGAGCTCGCGCCGCGCAGTAGCGGCAGCATCACGGTCACCGCATCGGCCTCGGCCGCCAGGACAGCCGCGACGAGGTCCTGAATCGTCTCGTCGAGCTCGTCGCGAGGCACGGTGAGCGTCGACAGGCCGAGATCCTGCGCCTCGACGGCCCCGATGGTCCGGCCCGTCAGACAGATCTCCAGCGCTCGATCGGTGCCGACGAGGTCGACGAGGCGACCCGTGCCGCCCAGGTCGGGGACGAGCCCGAGCCGGATCTCGCCCATGCTGAACGAGACGTCGTCGGCGACGATCCGCAGGTCCGCAGCCAGCGCCAACTGGAAGCCGGCCCCGATCGCGTGGCCCTGCACAGCGGCGACGACGACTGCGGGCAGCTCGCGCCAGGCGGTGAAGGCCTCCTGGAAGCCGGCAATGCGGGCCGCGATCGAGTCTGCGTCCGCAGCGCCCCCGAAGAACGCGGCCATGCCCGCCGGCGAGGCCACCGCGCGATCCAACCCGGCGGAGAACGACGGTCCGTTTCCCCGCAATACGACGATCCTCGTCGCGTCGGGCAGCTCACGGGCCGCTCGCGCCAGGGCCTCCCACAGCTGTGGCGATTGCGGATTGTGGCGGCTTGGATCGTCGAGGACGACGTGCGTCACGGATCCGTCGTGCAGGACGCGTAGCGGGACGCGGCGCTCCTGCGGCTCGGACAGGTGGCGCTCATCGGGCATGAGTCTCTCCTTCGTCTGGCACGACCCTACGCAACGGTATGGGCGTTCCTTCGCAGGCGCCGGTCCGGGGCCGGCCTCAGGCGAGGGAGACGAGGTCGAGGTAATCGGGGCCGTAGAGGTCCTCGACGCCGTCGGGCAGCAGGAGCACCTTCTCGGGGTCGAGCGCCGCCACGGCGCCCTGGTCGTGGCTCACGAGGACGACGGCACCCTTGTAGCGTCGCAACGCCCCGAGGATCTCTTCACGACTCGCTGGGTCGAGGTTGTTGGTCGGCTCGTCGAGCAACAGCACGTTGGCGCTGGATACGACCAGCGTCGCCAGCGACAGGCGGGTCTTCTCCCCACCGGACAGCACTGCCGCCGGCTTGTCGACGTCGTCACCCGAGAAGAGGAACGAGCCGAGCACCTTGCGAACGTCGGTCTCGCCTAGCTGCGGGGCGGCGGTCTTCATGTTCTCCAAGACGGTCCGTTCGACGTCGAGGTTCTCGTGCTCTTGGGCGTAATAGCCGATCTTCAGCCCATGCCCCGGTTTGACCTCGCCGGTGTCGGCGGCGTCGATCCCGCCGAGGATCCGCAGCAGGGTCGTCTTACCGGCACCGTTGAGCCCCAGGACGACGACCTTGGCACCGCGATCGATGGCGAGATCGACGTCGGTGAATACCTCGAGCGAGCCGTAGGAGCGAGACAGGCCCGCCGCGGTCAGCGGGGTGCGCCCGCAGGGAGCCGGGTCGGGGAAGCGCAGCTTGGCGACCTTGTCGTTCTGGCGCACGCCCTCGATCCCGGCGCGCAGCTTCTCCGCTCGGCGGGCCATGTTCTGGGCCGCGACCGCTTTCGTCGCCTTGGCGCGCATCTTGTCGGCCTGGCTCTGCAGCGCTGCCGCCTTCTTCTGCGCGTTGTCCCGCTCGCGGCGGCGGCGCTTCTCGTCGGTCTCGCGCTGCTGCAGGTAGGCGTTCCACCCGACGTTGTACTGGTCCATCTCCGAGCGGTTGGCGTCGAGATGGAAGACCCGGTTGACGACCTCATCGAGCAGGAGGACGTCGTGGCTGATTACGACGAGCCCCCCCTTGTAGGCGGTCAGCCAGCCCCGCAGCCAGAGGACCGAGTCTGCGTCGAGGTGGTTCGTCGGCTCGTCAAGGAGGAGCGATTGCGCCCCGGAGAACAGGATGCGCGACAGCTCGACCCGGCGCCGCTGCCCGCCCGAGAGCGTGCCCAGGACCTGTCCCAGGACGCGGTCATCGAGCCCCAGGGATGCTGCGATCGTCGCCGCCTCCGACTCGGCGGAGTAGCCTCCGGCTGCCTCGAAACGTGCCTGCAGCTTCGGATAACGGTCCATCGCCTTCTCGTGAGTCTCGATGTCCGCGCTTGCCATCGCACCCTCGGTATCGCGCATCGCCTGGACGATCTCGTCGAGGCCACGCGCCTGCAGGATCCGGTCGCGGGCAACCATGCCGAGTTCCCCGTCGCGGGGGTCCTGCGGGAGGTAGCCGATCTCGCCAGAGCGGGTCACCGTGCCGGCGGCGGGCTGGTTCCAACCGGCGAGCACCTTGGTCAGCGTCGTCTTGCCGGCCCCGTTGCGCCCGACGAGACCGACGCGATCGCCAGGCCCCACGCGGAAGCTCGTATCCTCCAGGAGCAGTCGGGAGCCGGCACGCAGCTCAATCCTGGTGGCGGTGATCACTGCAGGCTCCTAGGGATTCGGTTCACGATTGCGGTCGAGGCCTACCGAGCCTCACAGTCCGTCAGGACCTCGACGCGCCGAGGCGGTCGGCCCAGGTCAGACTGGCAGGAAGTACCGGTTGACGAACCCACCGGACGGCTCGACGCGTGCATAGTTTACGTGCCGGGCGTCCCCGTCGATGCACGCTCGGGACGCCGACCGGCACGCAGGTCTGGCGATGGCAGGAGTGGCCCATGACGTTCAACGACGATGCCCGGCTCGACACCTCGCAGGTGTCCGGTGGGCGCGCCGGAGGCTTTCGCCCCGGCGGAATGGTTCTCGGCGGCGGCGGTGGGTGCCTCTCGATCATCGTGCTGCTCGTCGTCATGTTCCTCGGCGGCGGCCTACCCGGTGGCGGCGGCGAAGCGCCTGCCCCTGCGCCCAACCCGCAAGGCCAGGAAAGCAACCCGTTCGACGCCTCCGAGGTCGCCCCGGGCGGCAGCGTGAGTTCGGGTGACTTCGCCAAATGCAAGACGGGCGCGGACGCCAACCGGGACGTCCAGTGCCGCGTCATCGGCACGGTCAACAGCGTCCAGGACTACTGGGCCAAGGAACTGCCCCAGGAGTCCGCCGGCAAGCAGAAGTGGCAAAAGGTCAAGACCGTTCTCTACTCCGGCCAGACCCAGTCGGCGTGCGGGACCGCGAGCAATCAGGTCGGCCCCTTCTACTGTCCGCTGGACAAGCTGGTGTACATCGACGCTGACTTCTTCAAACTGTTGACCAGCCAATTCGGCGCCGACGCCGGCAACTTCGCGCAGATGTATGTGGTTGCCCACGAGTACGGGCACGCGCTGCAGGACCAGTTGGGCCTGCTCGATCGCGCGCAGCAGGATCCGAAGGGCCCCAAGAGCGGCGGCGTCAAGATCGAGCTCATGGCCGACTGTTTCGCCGGCATGTGGGCCAAGGACGCCTCGACGACGAAGGACGCGAACGGTAGAACCCTGCTGAAGGCCCTGACTCAGAAGGACATCGACTCCGCGCTGTCGGCTGCTTCGGCGGTGGGCGATGACCACATCATGGCGAAGACCCAAGGCCGAGTCAGCCCGGAGAACTTCACTCACGGGACCTCCCAGCAGCGACGTCGCTGGTTTATGAACGGCTACAACGCACAGTCGGTCAATTCTTGCAACACCTTCAAGGCCGGCACCCTCTAGGCGATCGCGAGAGCGAATCGCAAGGCGCGGGTCGCACGGCGGGCCGGCTTCGGCGAGCAGCCTTGGACGGCAACGGAACTCACCGGGGTTCCGGATCGCGGTGTGAGATGGGCCACGTCCAGGCTCTGGACTTTGCCATCTCGCCATCTAGCCCTTATGTTTTTACACGGCACGGAACCCCTGATCTGTGCCACCGAGCGCGACGCTGAGTCCTGCCACCGCGGTCGGTTAACTTCGCACAGACATGTGTGGGTGGCAGGAGCGGTGCACCCAGGAGTTCGGGTGCGCGATCCTCATCAGATCGCGACGCCCTTGGGGTGAAGCTCGCGGAAACGAGACAGCTTGCGCTGAATCGTCCAGCCGTGGGCCGGGGACAATCCAGGTTCCCGAATCCGACAGGTCATGCCTCGTAAGCGCCTCCTGGATACAACACTCATGACTTTCATGTCTGCTGCCCCCGCGCGCCTCGCCGCTACGGGCCTGCTTGCCGTCGGCCTCTCCGGCGGGATCGCCACCATCGGCTCCCCGGTCGCCTCGGCCACCCCGGTGGCGCACGCCTCCTCGGTCTCCACTGCAGTGAAGACGTCGTCGATGACGACGGCGTCGGTCCGCACCGGCGTGTCGGCCCGAGTGGCTGCCTCGGTCGTTCGGATCGCGGCCAGCAAGCGTGGCACCCCCTACCGCTACGGCGCCGCGGGACCGAACCGCTTCGACTGCTCGGGTCTCACCTCTTGGTCCTACAAGCGCGTCGGCAAGCGGATCCCCCGCACGGCCAACCAGCAGTACCGCGCGAGCAGCAAGATCAGCCGCGGCTCGGCTCGCCCCGGCGACCTCGTGTTCTACGGTGGCCGCTACAAGACCCACGTGGGCATCTACGCCGGCAGCGGCCGCATGTGGCACTCGCCGCGCACCGGCGACGTCGTAAAGCTTTCGAAGGTGCGCAGCGGTGCGGCCTTCGGTCGCGTACGCTGAGCCCGTATCACAAAGAGTTCTGTGCGAATAAACTGCTCCGGCCCACCCCGTGTGGGCCGGAGCAGTTGCGTGCCGACGGCTTTACGGTCGGCGCCTTCCGCGGGCCCGCGCCGCTGGGACCGTCGCCGCGACCATTCGTCGCACACCCGGTCAGGACTTGTCAACGACCGAGCCAACACCACCGTTGTCGGTGGCCTGCGGCGTGACTCACACGTCGCGACGTAGCTCCCGCTTGAGGATCTTGCCGGTCGCGCCCTTGGGCAGCGCGTCGATGATCCGGACGGTGCGCGGGTACTTATAGGCGGCGACGCGCTCCTTGGTGAACTCCTTGATCTCCTGCGGTGTGGCCCGCGCCTCCGGCTTAAGCACAACATAGGCGCGGATGTCCTCACCGTGCCGCTCGTCGGGCACGCCTACCACAGCGGCCTCGGCCACCGCCGGGTGCTCGTAGAGAACTTCTTCGATCTCGCGCGGGTAGACGTTGAAACCGCCGCGGATGATGAGGTCCTTCGTGCGGTCCACGATCGAGAAGTAACCGTCCTCGTCGATCCGACCGAGGTCGCCGGAGTAGAACCAGCCGTCCCGGATGGCCTCGGCCGTGGCGGCGGGACGGTTCCAGTAGCCGCTCATGATGTTCTCGCCGGCGATGACGATCTCGCCGACCTCGCCGAGCGGCACGTCGTTGCCCTCGAGATCGACGCAGCGCATCCGCACCCCTTCGATGGGGGTGCCGATCGTGCCGGCCTTGCGCTCTTTGTCGGGGTGGTTGAAGGAGGCGACGGGTGAGGTCTCCGAGAGGCCATAACCCTCGAGGATGACGCAGTTGAAGCGCTCCTCGAAGCTACGCATGAGCTCCAGCGGCATGGAGGCGCCGCCGCTGATACACAGGCGCAGCGACGCGAGATCTGCTGTTCGCCCCTGCGCGGAGTCCGCTGCAAGGATCGCGCCGTACATCGTCGGCACGCCCTCGAAGATCGTCACGTTGTCGCTCCTGATGACGTCGAGCACCTTGACCGGATCGAAGCGCGGGATGAGCGTGAGGGTTGCGCCGGAGCCGATCGCGACGTTGAGGCCGCACGTCATGCCGAAGACGTGGAAGAGCGGCAGGCAGCCCATCAGCACGTCGCCCTCACCCGCCCCGAGCAGCGTGCGCGCGCAGACCTCCTGGTTGGTCTGCAGGTTCGAATGCGTCAACTCCGCGCCCTTGGGATGACCCGTCGTCCCGGAGGTGTAGAGGAGCACGGCCGGGTCAGACCCGTCCCGCTCGATGACGTCGGGCCGCGGCTGAGCCTGACCAAGGAGCTGTTCGAGCCTGGCCACGTCGACGAATCCCACATCCGCATCGACCGCACCGACCGCGGCGTCGCCGGCCATCCCGACCAGCAGCGACGCCCCCGAGTCATTCAGGTAGTACGCGACCTCGCGGGGCTTGAAGAGGGGGTTCATCGGCACGACGATTGCGCCGACCCGCAACGCGCCGTAGTAGACGATCGCGAAGGCGGGAATGTTCGGCAGCGCCACCGCGACGCGATCACCAGCGCCGATCCCCCGATCGGCGAGTACGCCCGCGAAGGCTGCGCAGGCCTCGTCGAGCTGGGCGTAGGTCAGCGCCTGGCCGTCCTGGCGTAGCGCGATGGCACCCGCGGATCGATGAACGGATGCGGTGAGGTTTTCGGCGAGGTTCGGCAATGAGGACTCCTTCGTCGGCAGATCAGATGCCATCGTCCCATCCGTGTGCCGTGTGGTCCGTCTCCCCGGACAGGCACCGCGCCCCTCGCGAGAGGAGTTCTCACGAGGGGCGCCGGGCCTGCGGCTGGGGACCGTCCTAGATGTTGAAGCCGAGAGCGCGCAGCTGGTCGCGACCGTCCTCGGTGATCTTGTCCGGGCCCCACGGCGGCATCCACACCCAGTTGATCC